>NZ_CALFCW010000020.1:0-143015 GCF_937950555.1 uncultured Pigmentiphaga sp.
ACTCAGACGTTGAACAGAAAGTTCATCACATCGCCATCCTGCACGACGTAATCCTTGCCTTCCGCTCGCATCTTTCCGGCTTCTTTGGCGCCAACTTCGCCCTTGTACTGGATGAAGTCCTCGTACGAGATCGTTTGGGCGCGGATGAAGCCGCGTTCGAAGTCGGAGTGGATGACGCCGGCCGCCTGGGGCGCAGTGGCACCGATGGGAATGGTCCAGGCGCGGACTTCCTTCACGCCTGCGGTGAAGTAGGTCTGCAACCCCAGGAGTTTGTAGCCCGCGCGGATCAAGCGGTTCAGGCCGGGCTCTTCCATCCCCATGTCGGCCAGGAACGCGGCGCGGTCGGCCTCGTCCATCTCTCCAAGCTCGGCTTCGATGGCGGCGCAGATAGCCACGGTGGGGGCGTTCTGCTTGTTGGCGTACTCAACCAGCTTGTCGAGCAGGGGGTTGTCGGTGAAGCCGTCCTCCTTGACGTTGCCCACGTACATGGCGGGCTTGGCGGTGATGAAGCACAGTGGCTTGACCAGCGCCTTCTCTTCCTTGGAGAGATCCAATCCGCGGATGGGCTTGGCTTCGTTGAGCTGGGCAACGCATTTTTCCAACACAGCCACGAGCTTGGCGGCCTCTTTGTCGCCGGCGCGGGCCGTCTTGATATGGCGCTGCAGGGCCTTCTCGGCGGTCTGCAGGTCGGCCAGCGCGAGTTCGGTTTCGATGACTTCGATGTCGGCGAGCGGGTCCACCTTGCCCGCCACGTGGACGACGTTGGGATCCTCGAAGCAGCGCACCACGTTGACGATGGCGTCGGTTTCGCGGATGTGGGCGAGGAACTGGTTGCCCAACCCTTCGCCCGTGCTCGCGCCCGCCACGAGGCCGGCGATGTCCACGAACTCCACGGTGGCAGGCACCACGCGCTCGGGCTTGACGATTTCGGCCAGTGCCGCCAGGCGGGGGTCGGGCACTTCGACAACGCCCACGTTGGGCTCAATCGTGCAGAACGGATAGTTTTCAGCGGCGATGCCGGCTTTGGTCAAGGCGTTGAAGAGGGTGGACTTGCCGACGTTGGGCAGGCCCACGATGCCGCACTGCAGGGCCATGGGATTTCCTTAAAAAATCAATGCACGACCTGACCCGGTTCAGCGTGTCGGCGTGGCCCTAGTTCAAGCATGCTTGGCCAGCCGCGCCTTCATGCGGGCAAGAAGTGCGAATGGAGTGCCTGGGACGGGAAATTGCCCAGGTTTTGTTCGAGATTGGGGAGATTGTAGCCGGTGCTGCGAAGGGGAACGTCCCCGGTATCGCTTCAGGCGGCGCCGCAAGATAGCAAAGCCGATAATGCCTGGAGCGAGGGACTGCACCTCAGTTCTTCATGCATGGAAAGGCGTGGGCAAGCGCGACTAATGCGATGATCGAGGCACGCTCGGTCCGGATCGCGTCGCCCGGCCCACTCCGCCTCACTGCGTCTTCAGCAGCTCTTTCCAAAGCGCATCTAGCGCCTGTTCAGGCCTGTGCGCCGGGTTCTGGCTGCAATACCTGTCCATATAGGCCAGCACCTGGGCATTCGAGGTGATCTTGCCCAGCGGATTCGCGCTGGAGACGTCGTAGACCACGCGCGCCATGCCGCTCAGGTACCCCAGGACCCAGGCCTCCATGAGCGGCGTCTTGGCCCGCAGCCATGTCCCACAATCGCCGATCGTAAATGTCGTGAACCCCGCAGTCCCCTGTGCGTAGACCGGGCAGCTGAGCATGGCGGCGAGGGCAAAGGCCAGAACGCGCAGATGGGCTTTCATGGGCTTTCTAGTTCGGAAGGTGGTGGACGGATCAAGGCCACACTATATCCGATGGCGCATTGCGGCCTCCCAAGAGGCGATGCCCTCCCTTGGTGCATCCCGGCTGTTGTCCCGGGCGATACGCCACAACAGTGGTAAAACCCGTAACTTTGATCACCCCACGACAAACGCACCGCCCGGATCCCGCGCGGCTAGCCGCCTGGGCTGTGGCGACATTCCTTCCTTTCTTTAGAAGTTCGGCAGCATGAGCAACTCTCCCGCGGCTTCCGCCCCGCGCTCTTTCGCCGCCCTCCGGCATCGCGGTTACCAGGCCCATTTCATCACCTACATGCTGGCGATGATGGCCGACAACATCGAGCACGTCATCAGCTATTGGATGATGTATCAGAAATTCCAATCGCCCGCACTCGGCGGCTTTGCCGTGGTATCGCATTGGCTACCTTTCCTGCTTTTCTCGGTGCCGGTGGGCGCGCTGGCGGACCGGGTCGACCCGCGCCGGGTGATCCAGTCGGGCATGGCGCTATTCGTCATCGCGTCGCTCGGATGGGCGTATTTCTTCATTACCGACACGCTGGCCATGTGGCATGCCATGGTGCTGCTAGTCATCCACGGCTGCGCAGGGGTGTTGTGGCAAACTGCCAGCCAGCTCCTGCTGCACGACATCGTGCCGCGCGAAGAACTGCAAAGTGCCGTGCGCCTGAACGCTTCGGCGCGCTATCTAGGGGTACTGGTCGGGCCGGCCGTGGGCGGGATCATCATGATGACGATCGGCCCCAAGCACGGCCTCTTGCTGAATACGGTGTTCTACTTCCCGCTGCTATTGTGGCTGTGGAAAGCACCCTATGGCCCTAAGTTCCGCAGGGCAGACCAAGCCGTACCGCGACGCGCCGTCAAAGGGTTTTCCGATATCGTGCAGACGGCACGAGATATCGCGGGGCAGCCGGTCATCGTCTCCATGGTCCTGCTTGCCGGCGCAGCTTCGTTCTTCGTCGGCAACAGCTATCAGGCTCAAATGCCCAACTTCGCCGAAGACCTAGGCCACGGCGATCCCGGTGCAGCCTACAGCATGCTGCTGGCCGCCGATGCGGCTGGCGCGCTGGTGGCAGGCTTTCTGCTAGAGACCCTCGGCAAGCTGCGCACCGACGCCCGCACCGCCCTGCTGCTGGCAGTGGCATGGTGCATTGCCCTGGCCGGGTTCGCGCTTTCGGAGAACTACGCGTTGGCGCTCGCCCTGCTTTTCTGCGCCGGTTTTTTTGAGCTTTCCTTCAGCAGTACCGCCCAAACCCTCGTCCAGCTCAATGCCCAGCCGGAGATACGGGGGCGCGTGATCGGCCTGTTCAACATGTCGTCACTCGGTCTGAAGACCTTCAGCGGCGTCACGGTCGGCATCACGGGCACCCTGTTCGGCGTACACCATTCGCTCGCGGGCGCGGCGCTGATCTTGCTCGCCATCACGCTATGGCTGTGGCGGCGCACGGTGGCCGCGAGCCGCAAGGCATCGGGCGGCTAAACGCGCCCGCCCCCGGCCCGGTCGTGCCGCATTGCTTGCCGTGGCGGCGACGCCCCCAGCCATATGCGCGCCCGGAAAAATAAACCCCCGCGAGGGGGGCTAAATGGGGCGGACTCAGAATGACCCGCCTCACGAGCAGCGAAAGGGTTGAGCGATTCAACCGTGTCTACCGATTCAAGGAGGGTCGCTTCCAGAGCGGTGAACCTGAACACCGCTTCCCCTGTCAGGACGTATGCGGTTCTCACGCGTCATGATTATGGAAGCATTCGCCGCCGCGGATAAGTCGGGCGTATGGCTTAGTACTGAGGGATGGCGGGCTACCCGCCCGTTACGTGATCCCGAACCAGGCCGGATCGGCCGCCAGCGCCGCCGCACCGATCAGCGAGAGCACGGTCGCCAGCAGCACCGGCCCGTCGAAAGATTCCAGGTCGGGATTGAGCCAGCGCGCCAGCCATACCCGCATGACCAGCGACGTGCGTTGGATAGGCGTCACGATCGACGCGGGAGCCAGGGCAAGCGCCATGTAGACGAATATCTGCGATGCCGCCGCCATCAGGCCGGCGACGGAATACCACCCCAGGGTCGAACGCGGCATGGTCACCGAACGTGCCAAGCCGCCCTGGAAAGCGACGATGAGCAGCACGGCCAACGTCGCGGTGGTATAGGCAACGGCAGCACCAGCCAGTCCGCCGGCCATGCCGCTGCCTTCCACCATGCCCTGGCGGACGAGGATGGGGCTGGACCCATATGCCAGCGCGGAGAGAATGGCGAACAGATACCCTTCGCCGAGCTTGGGTTGGAAGGCATTGCCCGCAGGCTGCGCCTTGGCAGGCGCCGGGGGCTCGCCTGGCACCCGCCTGAATCGCCGCAGCGAGAAAGGACCGTGCCCCCGCGCGCCTAGCATGGGGGCAGCCAGGATCAGCGCGATGCCCCCCAGGTGCAAGGCGTTGAGCCGCTCGCCGAGCAGGACGACGGCCAATACCAGCGTCATCAAGACGCTCGTCTGCTGGACAGGGCCGACAAGGACAGCGCCCATGGCGCGTGTCGCGCGGTAATTGCAGTAGCGCCCAAAGCCGAAATGCAGCAGTCCGGCTGCGGAGAAATACAGCACAGAGCTCAAGGGGAAGGCGCGAAGTTCACGCATCCCCCCAGTCGCCAACGTAGCGATCCAGACCAGCGCTGCCCCGAGCAGCAAGGTGACGACCATCGCCTGCGCCAGCGTGCCCCCGACCACCCCGCGGCGAAGGGTGGCGTTGTTTGCCGCGAACGTGAATGCGGCAAGAAGAGAAAGGGCGATGGGCAGGATCATGGGCGGCGCCGCGACGGGTGGTTTGGGCTGCCATAGTTTGCCAGACCTAGCGCCCCGCGTTGCGACGCAGCCGCGTCAGCGCGCTATTCCGCCCGGATGCCGGCCTTCTCGATGGTGGCTTTCCAGGTCGCCGCCTCGCGCGTGATCTGGGCGCCGAACTCTTCCGGGCTGTTGCCGACCGGCGTCACGCCCAATTTCTCGAACTGCTGCACGATCTCCGGCTTGGAGACGGCGGCCTTGACCGCATCGGCCAGCTTCTGGACGATGGCCGGATCCGTGCCCACCGGGGCCGCCAGCCCCCACCAGTTGCCAGCCACAAGGGCAGGCATGCCCTGCTCGGCGGTGGTCTTCACCTCAGGCAGCGCGGGCAGTCGCCTGGGCGAGGCAACGGCCAGCGCCTTGAGCCTGCCGCTGGCGATATGGCCCGCCACGGTGCTGATGCCTGCTGCGGCAAAAAAAATCTGGACATCCCCCGCGACCAGCGCCTGCACGGCAGGCGGTGCACCACGATAGGGTACGTGCACGATGTCGACGCCGGCAGCCTGCGCGTAGAGCGCGCCGACCAGATGCGGCGCGGTTCCGCTGCCAGGCGTGCCGTAATTGAGCTTGCCGGGATGCTGCTTCGCGTACGCGGTCAGCTCGTCCAGGCTGTTCGCGGGCAGATTCGCGTTGACCACGACGACTGCCGGGGCGTTATTGATGACAGAAATCGGGACCAAATCCTTGATCGGGTCATAGCGCAACGTGGCCAGATACTGGTTCGTGACGAAATTGTTGGTCGCACCCAACAACAGCGTGTAGCCGTCCGGTGCCGACCGCACGACGTCCTCGGCGCCTATGTTGCCCGACGCTCCGCTCTTGTTATCGATGTAGAAGTTCGCACCCAGTCGGGCTTCGAGCTCCTTCTGCACGATCCGGAAAGTCACGTCGCCGGCGTTGCCGGGCGCGAAGGGTACGACCACGCGGATCGGGCGCGACGGCCAGCTGCCGTCCGCCGCCTGCGCGGCGATTCCGGGAATGCACAGCAATGCGGTCGCAAACAGCATTCGGCCGCGCGCGGCCTGGGCGAATGAGCGGGACATATGGAGATCCTATCAGGTGGAAGACACGCCGCCTCTCGCCAACTTCATGACGGCGCGATACAAGACGCTCGACCTGTCGCACAGGTCAAGGATGACGTCGAAATGGTTGCGCCCCTCGAACAAAAACTCGTCCACGAGCAAGTCGCGCTCGCGCCAGTACTGTGCCACTTCACGGCTTTGCCGGCGGAATTCGTCCGTGTCGCCGGCCGCCACCGCCACGATCACGGGAGTGCGCCCGCTAGGCTCATTGGTCAGCAGTGAAAACTCCTGGACTTGCTCCGGCGTCAGGTGCAGGCGCTTATTGCGATAGGAAAGACGCACGGGCTCGAGGTGACCGAGTCCGCTGACCAGCGCCGCTCCCGCGAAATCGTTCGTGGGCAGTCCGTGCGCCTTCCAGTCATGGATCAGGCATTGCGTGACCAGGTGACTGCCGGAGGAGTGGCCGATCAAGACGATGCGGGAGGGATCCCCGCCGTACTGCGCGATATTGCGCACGATCCACGCCACGCCCCGACGCACGCTCGCGACCATTTCGGCGAAAGGGACCTGAGACGCCAGCGGAAACCCGAGCGCCACGAACATACAACCGTCGCGCACGAAGGCCGGTGCCGCGAACGCACTTTCTTCCTTGCTTTGCCCGATCCAGGCGCCGCCGTGCACGTAGACCACCACGGGATGAAGACCGGCGCCGGGAGGGCGATAGATGTCGAGGCGGGCATCTCGGTGCTCGCCCCAACGCACGTCGGGCGACGTACAAAGCGGCCGCGCCTGCAGACTCAGGCGGGCGCCTTCGTCCAATATCTCCCGAAAGCGGGGGCAATAGCGTTGGTTGTCGTACTGCCGATCCAACGCTTCCTGGTCATAGTCTCCGAATACCGCGGTTTTCATCCATGCATTCCGAATAAAGATGCACGCACATTAGCAAAGGGCATTCTTGTTCGGAATTGAATTGTTTGTATAGATTGATTAATTATTCATATAAGCCTTGCAAGCGCGCACGGCGCCCCCATGGCGTGCCCGCCGCGCTTGCCCGCGTAAGCCCCCCCGACCGTGCGGTCCGGGTCACCCCCAAGCCGTAACCGATCAAATGAACGCCGCCGCGCAGCCGTCCATCGGAATGACCGCGCCCGACACATAGCTGGCAAGGTCAGACGCGAGGAACAAGGCCACGTTGGCCACCTCTTCGGGTTCGGCCAGCCGGCCCATGGGAATCCCCGCAATGTGGTCGGCAAGGACTTCTTCCCTGGAACGCCCGCTCGACTCCGCCTCGACGGCGATGCCGCTCTCAACGCGTCCCGTGCGCGTCAGGCCGGGGTTGATCGCATTGAAGCGCACCCCTTGTCGCGCATAGGCGCGTGCGTATCCGACGGTTGCCAACATCAGCGCGGCATTGGCGGCGCCGCCAGCGATGTGGAACGGGCTGGGAGACTTGCCGCCCTGGCCGATCACATTGACGATGCTGCCCCGTTGACGCATTGCCATCCTGCGCGCCACCGCATCGATGACATGCATGTAGCTGAAGTACTTGGCGTCCATGGCCGCCCGAAAGGCGGCACCGCCGAGTTGATCGAGCGCGTAACGTCGCGCGGCACCGGCGGAGTTGACCAGGACGGAGATGGCGCCGACCTCATCCTCCACCCGCCGCACGGCTTCCAAGGCGGCCGCTTCGTCGCCCAGGTCGGCCGCGATGGTGTGCATGTCCAGGCCTTCGGACTGCAGCGCGGCCCGGGCGGCCTCCAGGTTTTCGTGGCTACGGGAGACGCCGGCGACCGTCGCGCCAGACCGGGCGAATGCACGCGCGCAAGCGAATCCTATGCCTTTGCTGGCACCGGTCACCATCACGATGGCGCCGTCGAACGTGAGCACGGGAGCAGACTTCATCGGGGTCCTCGAAAGTTGGGGGGCATCTCATTATCCGTCCAGCGCGCCGGGCGCGTAGGTTTGCAAGAACCAGAGCAGCGCCATCGGTCCCGCATTGAAACAGGCATGGAGGATGATGGACGCACCGATACCAAAGCGAACGCGCATCCACCCCAGTACCAGGCCGGTCGCCCATTGGGGCAGCACGAGCAGCGGCAGCCATGCCCAAGCAGTGCTGCCGAGCCGGAAATTGAAAAGGTGGAGCAACGCGAACGCCAGCGTGGCGACATGGAAGATGACGGGGAACGCGTTCCGGTAACGGCGCAGCCAACGCCGCGGCCAGCGGTATCGACGCCACGCCAGCACGCCGGCGATCCCCCCGCAGGCCAATGCAACGCTCACGGCTGCGGCAAAGCTGGGCCGCATCAGCATGGCGGCTATCATGACCGGGAGGAGCCAAACCGCCGCCGCGGGGCGTCGCAAACCGAAGCGAAACACCATTTCTTCGATCACCGGCGCCCACACCACGACGTGGAACCACGACAAGTGCAAGACGTCGAGCCGGCGCTGCGCACCCGAGGCGGTAGCGACCGACGCCGCCAACGGTCCCAACAGCAAGAGGTTGATCCCCCAAAGCAGCAGCAGCCAGCAGAAAAAACGTGGGGCTGCCGCGCCACCCAGCCACTCCAGCGATGCGTAACGCGGCTTGCCCTGGCAGAGGCGGCGGTAGCTGTAGGCGCCTCGCCGCATGCGCGGCGCAAGCCGGGGTCGCTTGACGAAAGCCAGGAAGTCGGCGAACTCTTCCCGAAAGCGCGGCCGTTCCCCCGCCGAGGCGGCATTCAGCGAGGAACGGGGCCCGCGCATGTCAGGCATTGCCGCTGTGCAGCTGCTTCATCGCCGACTCGAACCGCCCTTGGAGAATGTCGGGAACGACGGCGCGGGCGCGGTCGACGGTTTCTTCGATGCGGACCTGTTCGTCCTTGCGGGGCGGGTGCAGCACGAAGTCCGCCACCTGCTGTGCCAGCCCCAGCGAGCGAGGGTGCCCGATGCCTATCCTCAACCGCCAAAAGGCCGGCGAGCCCAATGCGGCCTGGATGTCTTTCAGGCCATTGTGGCCCGCGTGGCTGCCTCCCTGCTTGAGCTTGGCCTGGCCCGGAAGCAGGTCGAGTTCGTCATGCGCGACCAAGATTTGCTCCGGCGCCAGCTTGTAGAAACGCGCCAGTGCGCCGACAGCCTGCCCCGAACGGTTCATGTAGGTCATGGGCTTGAGCAGCAGCACCATGTCTCCATTGACGCGCGCCTTGGCCACATGGCCGAAGAACGGCTTTTCGTTTGCGAACGAGACGCGCAGATCGTCTGCAATCTGGTCCAACAGCCAGAATCCCGCATTGTGCCGGGTGCGTTCGTAATCAGGACCGGGGTTGCCCAGGCCGACGATGAGACGTATGGGTTCGGACATGGAAGAACGACTTGGATTAACGGCTGGCCTCGGCCACCCAAGGGCAGGGCGCGATGCGCGACGCAAAGCGCCTGATATCTTAGCCCGTGACCGCGCGTCGAGGCCCGTAGGAAGCGTGGCCCATGAAAAAACCCCGACCGTGATACGGATCGGGGTTCTGTTCCAACGAACTGGGCGCGTGGGCGCACCGGGGGCCCCGGCACCCGCGCCTGGCGTCTTTACTTCTCTTCGGCGGCTGCCGCGTCTTCCGCTGCACCACCCTTGGCGATGGCAGTGGCAACCACCACATCGCCCGCGACGGCGAACGTCACGCCCTTGGGCGCCTTGAGGTCGGACACGTGGACCGAACCGCCGGCGACGAGGTTGCCCAGGTCGACTTCGATGAACTGGGGCAGGTCGTTCGGCAGGCAGTTGACTTCGATTTCAGTCAACACGTGGTTGACGATCGCGCCGCTCAGCTTGACGGCAGGCGAAACCTCAGCGTTGATGAAGTGCAGCGGTACCTTGGTGTGCAGGGCCTGGCCGGCGGCGACGCGCTGGAAGTCCACATGCAGCACCTGGGGCTTGTAGGGGTGCCATTGAACGGCGCGCAGCAGCACCTGGGTGCTCTTGCCGTCGAGCTGCATGTTCAGGATGGAAGAGTGGAACTCTTCCTTGCGCAGGGCATGGAAGATCTCGTTATGGTCAAGTTCGATCGACTGGGGGGCTGCGTCGCCGCCGTAAACGATGGCGGGAACACGGCCAGCGCGGCGCAGGCGGCGGCTCGCACTCGAACCCTGGACGCTACGCGAAGTGGCGTTGAATTGCATGGTTTTCTCCAAAATGCGGCGGGCGACATGCCCCCGCTCGATGTACGGAACGCGACCATCGCGCTCCGTCCGGCAGCGCCGCGACCAGCGCTGCCGGCTCGCCTACGCGCCTTGCACCCGGCAAGGCGCGAAAGCAGAATTTATTCCACGAACAGCGAGCTGACCGAGTCGGCCCGCGAAATGCGCAGCATCGTTTCGCCGATCAGCGCGGCGCACGACAGCTGGCGGATGCGGCTGCACGCCTTGACTTCCTCGCTGGCGGGAATGGTGTCGGTCACCACCAGTTCATCGAGGTCAGACTCGGCGATGCGCCCCACTGCGCCGCCCGACAACACGGCGTGCGTGCAGTACGCGTATACGGCCACGGCACCGCGCTGCTTCAAGACCTGCGCCGCCTTGCACAGGGTGCCGGCGGTGTCGACCATGTCGTCCATGATGATGCAGGTGCGGCCTTCGACGTCGCCGATGATGTTCATCACTTCAGACACGTTGGCGCGCGGACGGCGCTTGTCGATGATGGCCAGGTCCACCTCGAGGCGCTTGGCCAGCGCGCGGGCGCGGACCACGCCGCCCACGTCGGGCGAAACCACCATCAGGTTCGATAGGTTGCGCTTCCAGATGTCGCTAAGGAGGATGGGCGCGGCGTAGATGTTGTCGACCGGGATGTCGAAGAAGCCCTGGATCTGGTCGGCGTGCAGGTCCATGGTCAGGATGCGGTCCACGCCGACGACCTGCAGCATGTTGGCCACGACCTTGGCGGAAATCGCCACGCGCGCCGAACGGGGGCGGCGATCCTGGCGGGCATAGCCGAAATACGGCATGGCGGCGGTGATGCGGCCGGCGGAAGCCCGCCGCAGGGCGTCGACCATGACCATGATTTCCATCAGGTTGTCATTGGTGGGCGCACAGGTGGGCTGGAGCACGAAGACATCCTTGCCACGGACGTTCTCGTTGATTTCCACCATGACCTCGCCGTCGGAGAACCGGCCGACGCTCATTTTGCCCAGTGGTATGCCGAGATGGCTGGCGACGTCCGCCGCCAGCTTGGGGTTGGCAGTCCCCGTGAATATCATGAAGCTTTCTTGCGCCATGACGCATGTGCCCGTGGCTGTGGCCCGGGTGACCTGTAACCGGAGCCGATCGACAAAACAACAAAGCTGTTGATCCTGCAAACTCGCTGACAGGCATCAACAGCTTTAGGTCAAAGACGTTGGCTGGGGAGGAAGGATTCGAACCCTCGAATGCCGGAATCAAAATCCGGTGCCTTAACCAACTTGGCGACTCCCCAACTCGTTACTCCCGCAGGAACTGCGTGAGCATCGAAACTTTGGAACGCTCTGCTGCAAGAACGTTCTCGCGGATGGCCGTTCAGGCCCAGTCCAGCAGCGGATGCGCATCGAGCCCGGCACACGCCTGGTTGACTCTCAACGCCGGCAGCCCGCTGGGCTGACTCTGCATTTTAGCGGCGATTTTACACGCAGCGCTATCGGCCTGCGCCTGCGTGTCGCATTCGACAAATAGGCACGAGCCCGACCCGGACATCCTGACCCGAGCACCTTCGAGCGCCTGGGAAAGCTCCGTCGCGACTCGCCCGACTTCCGAAAATCGCGCAAAAACGACGGGTTCCAGATCGTTCCTGAAGGCACCATCAAATGTGCCCCGAGGAAAGTCCGCTATTTTGACGCGTGGAGAATTTCTTGTCAATTCGGGTGCACGAAAAACGTCGGCAGTCGGCACACTCGCATCGGGCTGGACCACTACATACCAGCGAGGCGGCAGCTCGATGGGGGTCAACTCCTCGCCTATGCCCTCGGCAAAAGCGTTGCGGCCGAACACGAACACCGGCACATCGGCGCCCAACGGTAGCGCGAGCCGCATCAGTTGCTGGCGACTCAGGCCGGTATTCCACAATCGGTTCAGGCCGAGCAGCACCGAGGCCGCATCGCTCGACCCCCCGCCCAGGCCACCACCCGCCGGAATGCGTTTTTCTAGTTCGATGTCGACGCCGAGCGCGCAGCCAGTGGCCTGCTGAAGCGCCCGCGCCGCCCGCACCGTCAGGTCGGCCTCAGACGGCACGCCGGGCAAGTCCCGCACGCGAACGATGCGGCCGTCGCTCCGGACGCGCAGGTGCAGGGTGTCTTGCAAGTCGATGAAACGGAACACAGTCTGCAGGAGGTGATATCCGTCGGCGCGCTGGCCGACCACGTGCAGGAACAGGTTGAGTTTCGCGGGAGCAGGAATGTTGCGCAGTTCAGTGATCATGGGTCAGGGCTGATGACGAGGCGCAGGTCGACCTCCTGGCCGCCTTCCTGGCGCGCCATGTGCAACCGCGTGGGCCCAAGCGCATCGTATTGCTGCGCGGTGACGTGCCAACCGGCCTGCTCGAAAACCAACGGACGGCCCAGCTCGTCGCGGCGGGCCACATTGGCCGCCACCCGCGGCGCCACCCGGCCGCGCAGCCAATCGCGCAGCCCCGAGACGGGTATGTCGTTGCCGAGCACGATGCCGACGAGCGCATCCGGATCCCCGGCCCGCGTCTCTCTCCCATTGGATTCGCGCAGCACCGCTTCGCCGGGACCGGCTTCGACCCGCGCGAGCGTCGCGCCGAGCGGAGACACCAGGTCAAGGGCAAGGCGGCTGCCGTCGTCGCGCCACGCGAAGCCGCCTTGGACGGCATGCTGCTTGCCCCCAGCTTCCTCGACGCGCAGCGCAAATCGACCCACGCGCGACAGCGCCTCGCGCGTTTCCGCGCCCGGCGGGGCCTGGATCGGGGCCGGCGCGGCGCACGCGGCCAGCAAGGCAACGAAACCGGCGGCGGCCACAGCCCGGCCGAGGCGTACGCAACGGATCACAGCGTTACGTCGAGACGCACGAGCGTGCCTTTCAGCACGGCATTGGACGGATCCTTGGCCTGGGCTTCGCGCCACAGCTGCCTGGCCCGCTCCTGCTCGCCCGTTGCCCAGAGCACCTCGCCCAGGTGCACGGCAATCTCGGCGTCCGGACGCAGCCGGTAAGCACGCTCGAGGTAAGACAAGGCCCGCGCGTTGTCGCCCAGCCGGTAATAGACCCAGCCCATGCTGTCCATGATGAAAGGATCGTCGGGCGCCAGGTTCAGCGCCCGCTCGATCAGCCGCTTGGCCTCGGCCAGGCGGATGTTGCGGTCCGCGAGCGAATAGCCGAGCGCGTTATAGGCATGGGCGTGGTCGGGCTTGATGGCAATGACGCGGCGCAGCCGGCTCTCCATTTCGTCGATCCGGTTCTGCTGCTCGTACAGCATGGCGAGGTCGTAGAGCAGGTCCGGCGTATCGGGGTAGCGCTCGTTGGCCGCCTCCAGGACCCTGACCGCCTCGTCCCGCTGGCCGGCCGACCGCAGGATCTGGGCCTCGGTCAGGGCCACCTGCGTGCCTTCCCGCACGCTGCGCGGATCGATCAAGGCCAGGATCTTGCGCGCCTCGTCCACCCTGCCCTGCTTGCCCCGCAGCACCGCTTGGCGCAAGCGCGCCGGGATGGCGGCCTCGGGATCGTCGATCTTGTCCAGCAGGTTGAACGCATCGTCGTAGCGCTTCTCATCCTCGGCGATCTGCACCCGCAGGAAGAGCGCATTGTCGGCTTCGGGCAGGGGCGCCCGCCTCCTGCCGCCACTCACTCGCTGTTCATGGATGTCGAGATACTGCCTAAGGTATTCGTCGGCCTCCGAAAGGCGCTGGGTCTGGTAGGCCAGCACGCCCTGCATGTACAGGACTTCGAAGTCCTCGGGGTTGGCGCGGGCAAGCGCCTGCAGCTCCGAGCGGGCGCCGTCGTAGTCCTTCAGCGACGCGAGCGCGCGCGCCAGCATGATGCGCAGGTTGCGCGACTCGCCGTGCGTGGCGATGAACGCGCGGGCGCGTGCGACGGCCCGCTCGGGCTCGCTTTCTATGCCCATTTGGAGCGCCAGCATGGCGGCCGCCTCGGAATCAGGCCGGGCCTCGAGGGCAGCCAGGGCCTCGCGCAATGCGCGGGCGTTGTCCCCGGCAGCGGCCGCAACGCGCGCCAGGGCAATATGGGCCTCCGGCAGGTTGCGCACGTCGACCAGCGCTTCCTCGAGAATCTCCAAAGCACGGCGCTTGTCTTCCAAGCGGGCGACCACGCGGCGGGCCTCGGCGATGGCTGTCGCCTTGTCCTGCGCGTCGGATATCCGTGCGCGCAGCGCCGAACCCATCCCTTCCACGCGGCCGGCCGCCGCCGCGAGCGAGAGCGCGGTCTGGCGCGCCTCGACATCGGCAGGGTCCAGCTCCGCCCAGGTTTGGGCGGCCTCGAGCGCGCGCATGAGGTCACCGCCGGCCAGCGCGAACTCCACCGCCCGCCGGGCGAGCCGGGGGTCGCGGGTATTGCGCGCCAGTTCGAGGGAGGTACTCGTGGCAGGGCCGAACGCGCCGCGCTGCGCGGCGATTTCCGAGGCCAGGACCTGGAATAGGATTTCGGCCGACAGATCGACGTCGGGCAGTGCCTTGGGCCCGATGGAGCGGGCACTGAGCGGCGAGATGTGCAAGCCCGGAACCAACAGCTCGTTCGAAGCGGGAGCGTCGGTCTGCGCCACCGCGACCGAGGCTGCCGCCGCGAGCCCCATGCATGCAGCCGCCAGCTTCAAACGATGAGCGTTAAACAACATGGCACAATTCCTTGGCGTATCGCCGACGCCGTCCATATTTGGAGATGTTAGCACTGCGATTGTCGCCACACGTTACGCGGCCCTGGCGGCGGGCGGCGCGGATACGCCGGTTCATAGGCTTTATTCATCGGACTGCCGGCCGCGCCGACAGTTCACCGCGCGTTGCAGCAACCACCATGCCCGAGCTTCCCGAAGTCGAAACCACCCGCCGGGGCATCGCGCCCACGGTAGAAGGCCACGTGCTGCGCCGGCTCGTCGTACGAGAGCCCCGGCTGCGCTGGCCGATTCCCGACCACCTCCCGGCGCTGCTGGAAGGACGCACGATTCTATCCACGGGGCGCCGCGGCAAATATCTCCTGGTGCAATTCGAGCACGGCTGGCTCATCGTCCACCTGGGCATGTCAGGCTCGTTGCGACACGTGCCCCCGGCCGAGCCGCCGCGCAAGCACGATCACGTCGACTGGGTGTTCGATCATGCAGTCCTGCGCCTGCACGACCCGCGGCGCTTCGGCGCCGTGCTGTGGCATCCCGCCGAGTCCGGTCCCGTCGAAGAACATCCCCTGCTGGCAAACCTGGGAATAGAACCATTCGACCCACGCTTCGACGGGAGCTGGCTATTCCGCCACACGCGGCGCCGCAGTGCCTCCATCAAGCAAGCCCTGCTCATGGGAGACATCGTCGTGGGGGTGGGCAACATCTACGCCTCCGAGAGCCTGTTCCGGGCTGGCATCCATCCCAACACCCCCGCGCGACGCATCTCGGCCGCCCGTTATGAGAAACTGGCGGCCGCCGTGCGGGCAACGCTGGAAGACGCCCTGCGAGCTGGCGGCAGTTCGCTGCGCGATTACGTGGGCGCCCAAGGGGAATCGGGCTACTTCCAGATCGATGCTCGCGTCTACGACCGCGCCGGACAACCCTGCCGCGCGTGCACAACCCCCATCCGACGGCTGGTGCAAGGGCAACGGGCCACCTATTACTGCCCCCGGTGCCAGCGCTAGCCCGACCCCGCGAACCGAAGCATGAAAACGATCCCGCCCTTTGCGCGACGGGTAGCCGAATGGCAGCGCGCCCACGGGCGCAATACCCTTCCCTGGCAGAACACGCACGACCCTTACCGAATCTGGCTGTCGGAGATCATGCTCCAACAAACCCAGGTCGCCACCGTCATTCCCTATTACGAACGCTTCCTGGCCCGGTTCCCCACCGTCGCGGACCTCGCCGCCGCGGACGAAGGGACGGTCATGGCACTGTGGGCTGGCCTCGGCTACTACACGCGGGCGCGCAACCTGCACGCCTGCGCGCGTCGCATCATGGCAGACTGGAACGGACGTTTTCCGCCCACGGCGGCGCAGATCGAGACACTGCCCGGCATCGGCCGGTCTACCGCCGCAGCCATCGCAGCCTTCGCCTACGGGGAACGCAGCCCCATCCTCGACGGCAACGTCAAACGCGTATTCGCCCGGCACTTCGGGATCGAAGGCGACCCAACCACGCGCGCCGTGGAACAGCGGATGTGGGGCATCGCCCAGGGCGAGCTGCCGCCCGACGGCCCCGATGCAGCGGACGAAATGCGCCGCTACACCCAAGGCCTGATGGACCTCGGCGCCACCGTCTGTACCCGCGGCGACCCGAATTGCGGCCAGTGCCCCGTGCGAGATACCTGCGTCGCGCTTCGTGAGGCGCGGCAACACGAATTACCCACCCCTAGGGTGCGCAAAGCCTCGCCGGAGCGGTACACCCAGATGCTGGTGATCGAAAAGGCCGGCGAAGTCTTGGTACAGCGCCGCCCCGCCCCCGGAATCTGGGGCGGCCTGTGGAGCCTGCCCGAGTTCGACGACGGCGATGCCGACACCGCGTGCCGTGCGCTCGGCGTCGGCCCGATCGAGATCGTGTGCCTGCCAGCCTTCTCGCACGCCTTCACGCATTTCAAGCTGCACGTCGTGCCTTGGCACGTCAAGGCGGGCCCGGTGAGGCTGAAGGATGACGCCGGTGAGCCTCCCCGGATCTGGCTGCCGACGTCCGACCTGGCCGGCGCGGCGCTGCCGGCGCCAGTCAAGAAACTGCTGCAAGGCTTGTACCGACGGGGTGGGTTGTTCTAGCGACCGCTCCCCGCGCCGTCCCGCCCGGCCTCGACGAACGCCTGTGCGATCGAGTCTGCGGCCGCGGATAGGTCATGCAGGCACTCGCGCTCGATTTCGGGGCCCAGCAGCTCGCCGGGAAACGCACGCGCCAGGCTGCCGATCACTTTCTTTTCCCCGGGCAGGAAGATGGGTACCGCGACGCCCGCCAGGTTGGGGGAGATCTGGCTCCGGCTGGTCGCGTAACCGCTGCGCCGTATCGCCGCCATGGTGTGGCGGAACTCATCCCAGGTGCGGCCCAAGCCGGCCTTGGCGATCTCCTCGGCGCTGCGCAGGTACGTCTGGCGTATGCGATGCGGCCTAAAGAAGGCCAGCATCGCCAGCGAAGCGGCACCGCGAAAGAGCGGGAATGCCGTTCCGCGCGAGCGGCGCACGGGGATGCGCTCACCTTTGTGTTCGAGCGTGTCCGGCCCTTCCTTGTAAATGCACAGCACCTTGTCCCGGTAGAGGTTGTGCAAGAGCAGTACGCTGTCGGGCCGGCGCATGGCAGGCAGCACCTGGCATCCGGCAAGGTAGAGCGGGTCGGTCATCACCAACAGCCGCTCGAGTTCGACGATGCGCGGCCCAAGCGCGTACATCCCACCCGAAGAAGGTGCCAGCAGTCCGGCGTCGCACAACTCCTTGACGTAGCGATAGGCCGTGGAGCGGGTATAGCCGAGGCGCGCCATGACGTCCTCGATGCGCAGCAGCGGATGCTCGACAGAAAGGAGTTCCAGCACTTCGAATGCGCGGCCCAGGGAGGACGTGGGACGGGCGATAGCGGGAGCGTTCACGGAGTCGAAACGGGCCAAGGCGTCTTTTTGCGGATTATACCGAGGGCCCTGCCGTGCATGTAATAAATCCCGTATTTTAGGATACTTTACAAATCCCAAAATACGAAATAACCTGGATGCAACCGGTGGAAAAACCGGACCGACCCACGCGCGCCGCAGGCGTTCCCCATTCCTCCTTCTACACCGCGGTCCCGCGCAGGTCCGGACCGCAAAGCAGTAAGTACCGCGCGGGCGCATGCCCCGCCGGACCACGCTTCCGGGGCTGAACGCGGCAACCCCGGACCAGGCGTCGTTACCGCGTCATGACAACGAACATGGCCCCGCCATGGAGGAGACATCGATGCAACGTGTACGCGCTTTACTGCTTTTCGTCCTATGCGCCGCGGCCGGCCCAGTCGCCGCCGCAGACGTGGTCAAGCTCGTGGTACCTTTCGCCGCCGGCGGCCCCGTCGACCAGGTGGCCCGCATCATTGCGCCCGGCCTCTCGACGGAGCTGGGGAAAAGCGTCGTGGTGGAGAACCGTGGCGGAGCGGGCGGCGTGGTAGGCGCCAATGCCGTCGCCAAGGCGCCTGCCGACGGTGCGACCTTGCTGGTGGCCACGTCGGGATATGTCATGTCGGCGGGCACGATGCCGCAATTGCCCTACGACCCCCGCAAAGACCTGGAGCCCATTGCCCTGATCGGCGAAGTCCAAACGCTGTTGGTAACCCGGCCGGATTTCGGCGTGCGCACGCTGCGGGAACTGGTCGACAAATCCAAGGCTGGCGCGCGGGTCAGCTACGGCTCGTCCGGCGTCGGCTCGACCATGCACATCGGCGGGGAAATGGTGAACGTCTACACCGGCTCCAAGATGCTGCACGTTCCCTATCGCGGCGCTGCGCCCGCCATCGCAGACCTGATGGCCGGACAGATCGATGCGCTGAACGCGGACGTGACCATCTTGGCGCCATACGTCCGGGAGAAGAAGCTGGTCGGGCTCGCGCTCTTCGACCGCCAACGATCCCAACAATTGCCCGCCGTGCCGACCTCGGCGGAAGAAGGTTTTCCGGACCTGCAAATGAGCAACGCCTACGGCATTCTCGCTCCCGCCGGCGTTCCCACCGCCACCAAACAGCAATTGGAACAAGCTATCCTGAAGGTAGTGCGCTCGCCTGGCGTCGTCGATCGTCTCGGGAACATGGGCCTGATCGGACCGATGAACAGTGCGGCGTTCGCGACCAAGCTGTCGCAGGACTTCGACCGCTGGATCCCTTTCCTGAAGAAGACCGGCATCCAGATCCAACCCTAGCCCAACGTCCGGAACGTCTACGCATGATCGTCGAACACCGCACCTACACGCTTCCCCACGGCACGATGGACGAATACCTGCAGCGCTACGAGCGGCATGGGCTGCCCGTACAGTTGCGGCATCTCGGCGGGCTGGTCGGCTTCTACGTAAGCGAGATCGGCCCGCTCAACCAAGTCGTCCACATCTGGGCGTACGCGAGCATGACCGACCGGGAAAAACGGCGGGCGCGGTTGGAGAGCGACCCGGATTGGATCGCTTTCAAGCAGATGAATCGGGGTTCGTTCGTCGCCCAGGAGGTGAAAATCATGTCGGTCGCGCCGTTCTCGCCGCAGCCCGCGCTGCCCCCGGGCTAGCCGGCCGGTCGAGCCCGGCTGCCTCAACTGGGGACCAAGGCCTTGTGCCGCTGTATCCCCATCAGGATGCCGGCGGCGCAACCCAGCGTGAGCAGGGCGGTACCGCCATAGCTCATGAACGGCAGGGGCACGCCCACCACCGGGAGGACTCCGCTCACCATGCCCATGTTGACGAACGCGTATACGAAAAACACCATGGTAAGCGACCCGGCGAGCAGGCGCGCGAACATCGTCGGCGCGCTCGATGCGATGCTCAGCCCGCGAAAGAGCAACAGCAGGTACAAGAGCAGCAACACCAGGTTGCCGACGAATCCAAACTCCTCGGCGTAGACGGCGAAAATGAAATCCGTCGTGCGCTCGGGAATGAAGTCGAGATGAGTCTGGGTACCTTGCATATAGCCCTTGCCCAGCATCCCACCCGAGCCTACGGCAATGGCCGACTGGATGGTGTGAAACCCTTTGCCAAGCGGATCAGAACTAGGATTGAGCAGCGTGCATACCCGGTGTTTCTGGTAGTCATGCAGGATGACCCAGTCGACGCCGTCGACGCACAACCGGTCCTCCAGCATCACCAGCGTGCCGATGGCGACCACGGTGACGACCGTGACGGGCACGAGCAGGCGAAACGACAGTCCCGCGAAAAACAGCACGAAAAACCCCGCGCCGAATACGAGCAGTGCAGTGCCGAGGTCCGGCTGCAGCACGATGAGCGCGAACGGCGCCAGCATGAGGATGGCCGCCACGATGAAATCGCGCACCCGCAGCGCGCCTTGGTGCCGGTGAAAATACCAAGCGAGCATCATCGGCACCGCGATCTTCATCATCTCGGAAGGCTGAATGCGAGTGAAACCCAGGTTCAGCCACCGCGTGGCGCCCTTGCTGGTTTCGCCCGCGACCTCCACGCCCATGAGCAGGGCCAGCCCCAGCAAATAAAACGGCACTGCCAGCCGCATCAGCGTATGCGGAGAGAGCTGCGCCAGCGCCCACATGGCCAGCAGGGCGACGCCATAGTTGCGGAGCTGGTCCGAGAACCGCCCATCGAAGCCGCCGGCCGCCGAATACATGGACATCAGGCCAACGCCGGCCAGCGCGAGCAGGATCAGCAAGAGCGGCCCGTCGAAAACGGAGAACGTGCGCGCCATGACAGTGCGCCAGGTCACGCGGTTGAACAGGTCCGGGCGATCAATCACCAGAAGCCTCCATGGATCGCGGCGCCTCGTCGGAAGGAGGATCGCCCGGGCGCTTGCCCAGCAGCCAGTAGTCGAACACCTGCCGGGCGATGGGCGCCGCCACGGTCGCACCCCAGCCCGCGTTCTCCACGATCAACGCCACGGCAATGCGAGGCTGCTCGAGTGGTGCGAAGGCCATGAACAAGGCGTGGTCACGCAAGCGCTCGTCCACCCGGTTGTGGTTGTAGCGTTCGCCACTGCGCAGGCTGTACACCTGCGCCGTACCCGTCTTGCCGGCAGCCACGTAGGGCGCGCCGGCAAACGCCCGCGCGGCCGTTCCGCTTTTGGTGACCGACGCCATGGCCTGCTTGATGAGCCGCACGTTCTCCGGGTTGAGCGGAATGCGGTAGCTCTCGCGGGGGACGGTCAGGGTCTGCTCCCCGGTGGCGCTGTCCTGCAGCGCCTTGACGAGGTGAGGTTTCATGTAAACACCGTCGTTGGCGAGCACCGAGGTCGCCTGGGCAAGCTGCAGCAGCGTGAAGGAGTTGTATCCTTGGCCGACCCCGATGGAGATGGTCTCTCCGGCATACCAGCGCTGTTGCTCGGGTTTGGAATACGCGCGCCGCTTCCAGGCCGTAGAAGGCAAGATACCCGTCTTCTCGCCGGCGAGATCGATGCCGGTGATCTGCCCGAAGCCGAAGGGCTTCATGAAATCGTGGATCGCATCGACGCCCAGGTCGGCCGCGAGCGCATAAAAATAGGTATCGGAGGACACCTCCAGCGCACGCTTCATGTCGATGTGGCCGTAGGCCCGCTCGCCGGCATTGCGATAGCGCCGGTTGCCGAACTCAAAGTAGCCCGGGTCGTACATGGTGCCGGTAAACGTGCGCTTGCCTAATTCCAGCCCCGCGAGCGCCATGAACGGCTTGTAGGTCGAGCCGATGGGATAAGTCCCGTACAACGGGCGGTTGATCAGCGGGCGGTCTGGCGATTCATTCAGCGCTTTCCAGCTCTCGACGTCGATGCCGTCCACGAAGAGGTTGGGATCGAACGACGGGCGAGAGACGAAGGCGAGGATGTCGCCGGTGGCGGGCTCGATCGCGACCAGCGCCCCACGGCGATCGCCGAATGCCGCCTCGGCGATCTTCTGCAGCTCCAGGTCGATGGACAAGATCAAATTCTTGCCCGGTACCGGCGGCGTGCGGGACAGGGTGCGCACCGGACGGCCGGTGGCCGTCACTTCCACCTCCTCCACGCCCGTCTTGCCGTGGAGCACCTCCTCGTAATACTTCTCCAGCCCTTCTTTGCCGATATAGTCCGTGCCGCGGTAGTTGGCAATCCGGCCCTCTTCTTCCAGCCGGGCGATGTCGCGCTGCGAGATCCGGCCGATGTAGCCGATCACGTGTGCGGCCGCCTCTCCTTGAGGATAGTGGCGCAGCAGGCGGGCGCGAATCTCCACGCCGGGAAAGCGATAGGCCTGCGCGGCGAAGCGGGCGACCTCTTCATCCGTGAGGCGGGTGCGGATGGGCAAGCTCTCGAAACGGCGAGACTCGGCCATCAGCTGCCGGAACCGGCGGCGGTCGCGGGCGTCGATCTGCACGATCTCGCTGAGCTGATCGATGGTTTCCTCGAGCTTGCTCACCTTGGACGGCGTGATTTCGAGCGTATAGGCGGAGTAATTGCGCGCCAACAGCGTCCCGTTGCGATCGACGACGATGCCCCGATGGGGTGTGATCGGCACGACCGAGATGCGATTCTGCTCGGCGCGCGCCGCGTAGGCGTCGTGATTGGCCACCTGCAGGAACCAAAAGCGCGAAGCCAACAAGCCGAAGCAGACGAACACGAACGCCCCCGCCACCACCAGGCGCAGGCGGAAGTGCTGGAGTTCGCGCTCAGTATCCTTGAGTTCGGTCATGGGTAACGGGAACCCGCCCCGCCGAAAGACGGGACGGGCGAGTGACGGTCGGCCTGCAGGACGTCAAATGGGCCTCGTGTCGTCCGGATCGATCGCCCGGCGCTGGGGCGCCTGCAGAATCCACCCGGCCAAAGGCCAGAGCAAGGCGGAGATGACGCTGCTCAGCGCCCACCACCATCCTGGCCAGCTATTGTCGAGCCAGCCGCGAATAGAGAATACCGTGAGTTCGGAAACGAAAAAAATCGGCAGGACGTGCAGGGCCTGGACCCAGGGCGAAAACCATGACAGCCGACGGTGGATGAGCAAGGCCAAATACACCATCAGCGTGTAGGCAAGCGCATGCTCACCCAACCGGGCGGAACCGTGGACGTCCATCAGGATGCCGAACAAGAACGCCGCGAGCATGCCCACTCGCCTGGGCTCGTGCACGCTCCAGAATACCAGGCAGATCGCGAGCAAGTCGGGGATGCCGCCCACCTGCCCCCAAGGGAGCAGGTTCAGCAGCCAGGCGAGGAACAAAGTCAGCCAAATGAAACGCGGCTCGACCGGCAACAACAGTTGCTCCGGGGGCACGCGTGAACGCGGCAAGGTGGACGGAACTTTCATCGGCGACGAGTACCGCGAGAAGCGACAGAAGACTGGGGCGTTTTCTCGGACGCGTTCTGCTCCGACACGGCTTTCCTGGGCGATTCGTCCTTGGCTCCGCCGGGAAGTTCCGACGTGATCGTCTGCAGCACCAGGAAGTGCCGATGGCGGTCCAGCCCCGCTATGGGCTTGCACAGAATGCGGGCAAACCCGGAACTGGCGTCGCGTTCGACCGACTCGACCACTGCCACGGGCAACCCCTCCGGATACACGCCGTCCAGGCCGCTCGTCACCAGGGTGTCGCCCACCTGGACGTCCGCATCGGCCGCCATGAACCGCAGGCCCAGCCGGCCGGGTATTTCGCCGCCCGAGGTAATGCCCCGCAGCCCGTTGCGCAACACCTGGATGGGGATAGACTGGACGCGATCGGTCAGCAAGGCCACTTCGGACGTCATCGGCAAGGTCCGCACGACCTGCCCGACCACGCCGCCGTCGTCGATCACCGGCATGCCGGCGAGCAGCCCGTGGGCGCTTCCCTTGTCGACGATCAGCCGGCGCGAAAACGGATCGCGCGATTCATACAGCACCTGGACCAGCACGGCAGGCGCCTGGACGCGCTCGCTCGCCCCGAGCAGGCGTCGCAGCTGCGCGTTTTCGGCGGCCAATTGGGCAGCCTGGGCGGTGATCTGCGCCATCTCGATGCGCTGGCGGCGCATCGCCTCGATTTCCTGCTGCACGCTGCTGTTGACTTCGAAAAACTCAGCCACGTACCGCACGCCCTCGCGCGGCAGCAGCATGACCCGCTGGAAGGGATAGAGCACCACGCCGATCGCCTCGCGCAGCGCGTCGAGCGCCCGCATCCTGGTGTCGACCACCAGCATGGCCAGGGAGAGGAGCACGAAGAACATCAGCCGGCTCCAGGCCGGCGGACCTTGTTTGAAAAACGACGGTGGACTGTGTTGCATGGAAGTCGGTGTCCAGCGTCCGATCCGGGACAGTTCCCTTCAGAAAAAAAACCGGGGCGTCTCGCTTCTAGCCGATTCGCCCCGTCGCCTTTAGACCCGATGAGGGTTACTCGTTGGTGAAAATGGCGCCCAGCTTGTCCATGCGCTCGAGAGCCTGCCCGCATCCGCGCACCACGCAAGTGAGCGGATCCTCGGCCACGAGGACGGGCAAACCGGTTTCTTCCTGCAGCAGCCGGTCCAGGTCGCGCAACAGCGCGCCGCCGCCGGTCAACATGATACCTTTTTCAGTGATGTCGGCCCCCAGCTCTGGCGGGGTCTGCTCCAAGGCAATCTTGACGGCCGAGACGATCTGGTTGAGCGGATCGGTCAGGGCCTCGAGGATCTCGTTCGACGAAACGGTGAAGCTGCGGGGGATGCCCTCGGACAGGTTGCGCCCCTTGACCTCCATCTCCTTGACCTCGGAGCCGGGAAACGCCGAACCGATGGCTTTCTTGATGAGTTCGGCCGTGGGCTCGCCGATCAGCATGCCGTAATTGCGGCGGATGTAGTTGACGATGGCCTCGTCGAACTTGTCCCCGCCGACGCGCACCGACCCCTTGTAAACCATCCCGCCCAGCGAGATGACCGCGACCTCGGTCGTGCCGCCCCCGATGTCCACCACCATGGACCCGCTGGCGTCCGAAACGGACAGCCCTGCCCCGATCGCCGCGGCCATGGGCTCTTCGATCAGGAAGACCTGGCTCGCGCCCGCGCCCAGCGCCGACTCCCGGATCGCCCGGCGCTCGACCTGCGTCGAGCCGCAGGGAACGCAGATGATGATGCGGGGACTGGGAGCGAACAGCCCCTTGGGATGGACCATGCGGATGAACTGCTTGAGCATCTGCTCGGTCACGGTGAAGTCGGCAATGACCCCGTCTTTCATCGGACGGATGGCTTCGATGTTGCCCGGCACGCGCCCCAGCATCTGCTTGGCTTCTTTGCCGACGGCCTGAATCGATTTCTTGCCACTTGGGCCGCCTTCCTGACGGATCGCCACCACCGAGGGTTCGTTCAACACGATGCCCTTGCTGCGGACGTAGATCAGCGTATTGGCGGTGCCAAGGTCGATCGCTAGATCGTTGGAGAAATAACTGCGCAGGAAACTGAACATCGGGATCTTTATTAGGAGAGCGGGGAGCGGTGGGCGGTCCGGTAAACGCAAAATGATAACTTATAATCCTGTTTTGATACCCCGAAACTGCATCAAAGTTCTGCATTAATCTCGAGTCTGCGAACTTCGAAGCGGTGTTACGACTACCCCGGCCGAAGCGCGCAAAAATGTAACTTTTTGCACTTTAGCGGCCTTTCCATCACACCTGCCATGGCGCTTACCGAAAACGACGTCACGCGCATCGCGCGGCTGGCCCGGCTGGAGCTCGCAAGCGACATCCAGGAGCGAGTCCTCAAAGACCTCAACGGCATCTTCGGCCTGATCGAACAGCTGCAGGCCGTGGACACCCAAGGCGTGGAACCGCTCACCCACCCCATCTCCGCCATCGAGGACGTGGCCTTGCGCCTGCGCGAGGACGAGGTCACCGAACCTGCCACGGAGGCATCGCGCGACGCGCTGCTGGCCAACGCCCCCGCCGTCCAGGACGGCCTTTTCCTGGTGCCCAAGGTCATCGAGTAAGCCCATGACATTGCCCCTGCATACCGAATTCGCGAGCATTGCCGAGCTGCGCAAGGCCTTGGACGAGCGGCGCGTCTCGGCTACCGAACTGGCACAAAGCGCGCTCGACGCCATTGCCGCCCGCCACGAGCTGAACGCCTTCCTGCATGTGGACGCCGACCTGACGCTGGCCCAGGCCCGCGCGGCCGACGCCGCCCTGGCCGAGGGTCGCGCCGCCCCGCTGACCGGCATCCCCATCGCCCACAAGGACGTCTTCGTGACGCGCGGCTGGCGCACCACGGCTGCCAGCGCCATGCTCAAGAATTACGTCAGCCCCTTCGACGCGACAGTGGTCGAACGCCTCGCCGCTGCAGGCGCCGTCACGCTGGGCAAGCTCAACTGCGACGAGTTCGCCATGGGTTCGTCCAACGAGAATTCGGCCTTCGGCCCGGTGCTCAACCCGTGGGATACCTCCGCGGTGCCGGGCGGCTCGTCGGGCGGCTCGGCGGCCGCCGTGGCGGCGGGCCTGGTGGTCGGCGCCACGGCAACCGACACCGGGGGATCCATCCGCCAGCCCTCGGCCCTGTGCGGCGTCAGCGGCATCAAGCCCACCTACGGCACTGTTTCCCGCTACGGGATGATCGCCTACGGGTCCAGCCTCGACCAGGGCGGCCCGATCGCGCGCCACGCCCGCGACCTGCTGGAACTGCTCGACCCCATCACGGGCTTCGACGAGCGCGACTCCACCAGCCTGGAACGCTGCGGTGGCGAACCCAACGCCCCGGGGCGCGTCCGGGCGGCCTTCGAGGCATTCTTGGCCGGCGCGAAGGGCGACAAACCCCTGGCTGGCCTGCGCATCGGGATCCCGCGCGAGTTCTTTGGCCCCGGCCTGGCCGACGACGTCCGCATGGCGATCGAGGCAGCACTCCAGCAATTCGAGACGCTGGGCGCCGAGCGCGTCGACATCTCGCTGCCGCGCACGGAGCTGTCCATCCCCGCCTACTACGTCATCGCCCCGGCCGAAGCCTCCAGCAACCTCTCGCGCTACGACGGCGTCCGCTACGGACACCGCGCCGCCCAGTACCAGGATTTGGCCGACATGACGAGCCGTTCGCGCGCGGAAGGCTTCGGGCTCGAAGTGCAGCGCCGCATCCTGATCGGCACCTACGTGCTGTCGCACGGCTATTACGACGCCTACTACCTGCAGGCGCAGAAAGTGCGCCGGCTGGTTGCCGAAGACTTCCAAAAGGCACTGCGCGGCCAATGCGACGTCATCATCGGCCCGGTATCGCCCACGGTCGCCTGGAACCTGGGCGAGAAGACGAATGATCCGGTGGCCATGTACCTGGCCGACATTTACACGCTGAGCCTGAACTTGGCAGGCCTGCCCGGGGTGTCCATCCCCTGCGGCTTCGGCCTGGGTCCGGTCCATGGCCGACGCCCCGTCGGCCTGCAGATCATCGGCAATTACTTCGACGAGGGGCGGCTGCTCGGCATCGCCGACATCTTCCAACAAGCCACCGACTGGCACGAACGCCGTCCCGGCAGCCTGTGATCTTCAAGCGGAACGAACGTATGAACTGGGAAGTCGTCATCGGTCTGGAAACGCACGTGCAACTGTCCACGGCATCCAAGATCTTCTCGGGCAGCAGCACCCGCTTCGGGGCGCCGGCCAACATGCAGGCAAACGCCGTCGACCTAGCGCTGCCGGGCACGCTGCCGGTGATGAACCGCGGCGCGGTGGAGCGGGCGATCAAGCTCGGCCTGGCGCTCGGCTCGCACATCGCCCCTCGCTCCATCTTCGCGCGCAAGAACTACTTCTATCCCGACCTGCCCAAGAACTACCAGATCAGCCAGTACGAAATCCCGGTAGTCCAGGGCGGCTCGCTCACCTTCTTCGTGGGCGACAAGGAAAAAACCGTCCGGCTCACGCGCGCCCACCTCGAAGAAGATGCAGGCAAATCGCTGCACGACGACTTCATCGGGCCGCACGGCGAGAAATCTTCCGGCATCGACTTGAACCGCGCCGGCACGCCGCTGCTGGAAATCGTCTCGGAACCCGAGCTGCGGTCCGCCGAAGAGGCCGTGGCCTACGCCAAGGCGCTGCACGCGCTCGTGGTGTGGCTGGGCATCTGCGACGGCAACATGCAGGAAGGCTCGTTCCGCATCGACGCCAACGTCTCGGTGCGCCCCGCCGGCCAAAAGGAATTCGGCACCCGCACCGAAACCAAGAACGTCAACTCCTTCCGCTTCCTCGAACGCGCCATTCAGTACGAGGTTCGCCGCCAGATCGAGCTGATCGAAGACGGCGGCCAGGTCGTGCAGGAAACCCGGCTGTACGACCCCGACCGCGACGAAACCCGCAGCATGCGGTCCAAGGAAGATGCGCACGACTACCGCTACTTCCCCGACCCCGACTTACCGCCGCTGGTCATTTCCCAGGAATGGATCGAGCGCGTGCGCGCGGAAATGCCCGAGCTGCCGGCCGCCAAGCGCGCCCGCTTCGAGTCGGAATACGGCCTGCCGGCGTACGACGCCGCCCAGCTCACCGTCAGCCGCGCGACCGCCGATTACTTCGAGGCCGCGGTCAAGGCGCTGCCCGCCGGGCAGGCCAAGCTGGCGGCCAACTGGATCATGGGCGAACTGGCTGCGGCCCTGAACCGCGAAGAGAAAGACATCTCCCAGAGCCCGGTATCGAGCGCCCAGCTCGCGAAGCTGCTGACGCGGATCGCCGACGGCACCATTTCCAACAAGATCGCGCGCGAAGTCTTCGCGGCCATTTGGCAGGGCGAACAAGGCGGCGACGCCGACGCCATCATCGAGGCGCGTGGCCTGAAGCAAATCAGCGACACCGGCGCCATCGCCAAGATGGTCGACGACGTCATTGCAGCCAACCCGGCCATCGTGGCCGAATACCGCGCCGGCAAGGAAAAGGCCTTCAACTCCCTGGTCGGCCAGGTGATGAAAGCCGCCAAGGGCAAGGCCAACCCGCAGCAGGTCAACGAACTGCTGCGGCAAAAGCTGTCCTGATCCTCCTGCGCCCACCCTCGCGGCCCCGCCTCGCCGGGGCCGTGTCCCATCCGCTTGCGGCGGGCCGCACAGCGCTGCACTCCCCGTTCGCGTTACCCGGTCGCTCCTTCTGCAGCGCGTGGGCCGTCGCCACCGGCCGGGCGCGATAGCGCCGCCTGGCCGGCGATGAACGCCTTGCTCCCTTCTATCCAGCCAGGCACGCCGCCCGACAAAATGGCGGTCGTCATGGCATCGACGACCTCCTCAGGCGTCGCGCCGTTCTCGAGCGCGTTGACAACGTGGATTCGGGCGCCCTCCGTATAACGCTCCGACGTATTGAGCGCCACCAGCAGCAGCTCTTTGTATTTGTGGTCCAGTACTCCTTGGCGGAGGTTTTCGCTGCGCAAGATGTAGTAGCCCTGCAAGAGTTCGGGTTTGTACTCGGCCAGCAGCGTAATGAAAGGAGGCAAGCCGTGCAGCACTTGCTCAAAGTACCCCAGGATGTCCGCCACGTCCGCGGGCTCGTGGCTAGCCTCCCGATCGCCCGTCGCGGGGACGGACCGGGCGTCGACGCCGATGAGACGCAAGCCCTCGCTGTACATGTGGACACCGCGCGACGGCAGGAACACTTCCAGCGCCTCCAGCAACTCCTCGGTAGAGCCGCCGGCTTTCCTGGCAAGCTGGGCATGTAGCCGTGCCAGCTCCGAACGCCCCTGGGAGAGATATATGACGAACAAGATGAAGTGCTTGACTCGTTCCGGCAGCGAGGATCGATTAAAGATGCCCTCGGCGACATACGCCAGTCCGATGGCCTTCCTAGGGCTTAGCCTGCACAAGACATCCACCCACTCAGCCTCGCCGTAAATACTGTCGATCAACGCGCGCGCCTTGACGATATCCATAAGTTCAACTCACTTCGTTCTCGAGAATGTATTTGGCGTCATGGTTGGCCACAATGAAATCCGCGGCATTCCACACCTTGAGCATGCTGTTGTAAGCGTCCATGGCGTTCTGGTGGATGCCAGGGATGGTCAGTTCCGGAACCTCGGGACCGCGGCATTCGCAACCGCCGAAATTCTCGTGGATGCAGCAAAAGCCGGTGATCACGCCTACCCCTCGCTCGGTCCTCACCCACACGGACTGCCCGCCGGGCGTATGGCCGGGCGTGAACAGCACGCCTACGTTGTCGGTGATCTGTTGATCTCCGTCGATCAGCGTGAAATCGAGCCCTGCAATGAACGACGGGTCGTAGTACCGGTCGATAGGCTGAGGCTGGGAGGCGAACAACCATTCTTGCCGCTGCACGATTTTCTCCGCGGCCCCGAATGCGTGGATGTGCGCGATATGGTCCATGTGCAGGTGAGTCAGGATCACGCGCTGGATGTCTGCGATCCGCAGGCCGTGCGCCGCGAGCCCCTCTTCCAGTGTCTGCACGTGCTCGACGGTATCGGGAGGACGCCCCCAGGCACGGATGGCCTGCTCTGCCGTGGCGCCTGCGTCAATCAAGATGTTTTCCGGACCGTCCCGCACCAACCAGCAGTAGTAGCCGAACTCGACGTTCTGGCCAAAACCCTTCAGATAAGTGAACTTCGTCTTCTCCGCTCGGCCCAATATTTTGGCCAGCGGAATGGCGTGGATCGTCGCCATCAGGGTTCTCCATACAGGGTCAGGGCGCGCGTTCGCACGTCAATCTCCGCAATTTCGCAGGTTATGCATGTGCGTAGCGGTACTCCGTTCTTGGCGAGGGCTCCCTCTACGGCCTTCGCGATGTCCGCACTCAAGCTGGAAACGAAGCACCCATCTCGACCCGGCCGGATGCGCAGCGTCGCCGCGACGAACGCGGAGGCGCCTCGCTGGAGCACACGAAATCGTTCATGCACGACGGCCCGGCCCATGATGACGGCCGCATCGAATCCGCCAGACCGACGGCAAACCTCTACGGCCGAGTCGAGCAACTCGTCGGCCAAAGGTCCGAGATTGGCGGAAATATCGAGCGTGACGTGAGGCATAGTGGGAACTCCGGGGTCGGCTCAGTCCGTCCTGACGCCCGAGGCCTTCACCACGGCCGCCCATTTGCGCACCTCGGATTCGTAGAAGCGCTGGGCTTCAGCCATCGAGGTCACCGCGATTTCCGCCCCCATGGCGGCGAAGCGGGCCTGCAGCTCCGGATTCTTCAGCGATCGGTTGATCGCCTGGTGCAGGGTCTCCATGACAGCCGGTTCGGTAGCCGCCGGCGCGAAAATGATGAACCAGCTCGTCGAATCCATGCCTTGAACCCCGAGCTCGTCGAGAGGGGCGATGTCGGGCGCGATGGCCGACTTCTTCTTGGAGCTCAGCCCCAGCGCCTTCAATGTGCCGGCCCGGATGTGAGGCAAGGTCGTCATGATGCTGTCGAACACGACCGGCACCTGGTTGCCCAGCACATCGTTCAGAGCGGGTGCTGCGCCGCGGTATGGCACGTGTGACATCTTGATGCCGGCGATGTCGGCAAACTGCTGCATGAACAGGTGTGATCCGGAACCATTGCCGGCGCTCGCGTAATGGATGTCCTCGCCGGCCCTGGCCCGGGCGATCAATTTCTGGACGGAATCGATGCCCGACCCGGCGCCGGCCAGCAGGACATACGGCGACGTGGACACCATGGCGACCGCGCGCAGCTGCGTGACCGGGTCGAAGCTGAGCGATTTGTACAGCGAAGGATTGATCGACAACGCGATGCTGCCGAACAACAGGGTATAGCCGTCAGGTGCCGACTTCACGACGCGGTCGGTGGCGATGTTCCCACCGGCGCCGGCCAGATTCTCCACGATCACGGATTGCCCAAGTTCACCGGATAGAACCCCGCCTAAGGCACGGGCCGCTACATCCACCCCGCCGCCCGGCGGAAATCCGACCATCAGGCGAACAGGCTTGGTTGGAAAGGCCGGTGCTGCAGAAGCACTCCAGGCCGCGGCGCCCAAGCAGAGCGCACACGCGATAAACACCCGCCGAGCCAAGGCGGCGGACGACATTGAAAATGTGACCGGGCGCACGAAAGTCTCCTGAGGTAGTTGTTATGCCGCGATGGTAGAGTGCGAGGCCACAGTCGAGGTTTTATTCAGCTGATAGCGCGATTTATCTTTTAAATGGGGCGCACATGAAATTGCCTCTGCTTTCGACACGGGAAATGCGTAACTTCGTATTGTTGGCGGGCAGCGCCTCCATCAAAGAGGCTGCCGAGAAGTGCGCACTTTCCCAGCCAGCCCTGAGCCTTCAACTCAAGCATCTGGAAAGCAAACTCGGGACGCAATTGGTGCGGCGCGCCAACACACACAAAGGCATCGAACTCACGCCGGCCGGGGAAGAATTCCTGAGAGCGGCGCGCCAGGCGCTCCAGATACTGAACGAGGCTGTGGCGCATATCGCGCCCGCATCCGTTACCCACGCCGGAATTCTGCGGGTCGCATGCCTGCCATCGCTCGTTCCCGACATCGTCTCACCCATCTTGGCCAATCTGGCCAAGAGCTGGCGCGACGCCCACCTCTCCGTTCTAGATAGCGATTCGGGTGCATGCTCCACCCTGTTGAGCTCGGGCAAGTGCGAAGTCGCGATTTGCTCCCGGCCCGTCAACGGCCCCGAACTGAGATCCGAGCTACTCTTTTCAGAACGATTCTGCGCCGTGCTTCGCCGCGACCACGCCTTGGCCCACCGCTCGTACCTGACGCTGGACGACTTCGTAGGTTCAACCCTGGTAAACCTGGCGGACAATCAGCGCGTCAATGCGAGCCTGCTTGCGCGCGCCATCCCCTCCATCCAGGTGAACACGATCACCGCACTCGAAAGCTTGCTCGCCCGCGGGGCCGGCGCCGCGATCATTGCCCAGTCAACGGCCGAATCGATACATCATTCAGCACTGCTGAAGATCCCGCTCGCCGACGCCGAGATCACCCGGCAAATATTCCTCTCCTGGATCGACAGCCCCAATCCGCTGGTCGACGCATTCCTGAGACAACTGCGCACCTATGCGAAAAGCGCGCCGCAGGGATCGGCCTTGTCCCCTTCCCCCGCCCCAGGCGGCGCGTAGGCCCGCCACCGCACAAGCATGCATGGGCGCACGCCGGGGAGACTGCAGAGGGCCCCTGCCGAACAACCGCAGAATCCGGCTCGGCTGAACGGGGTTTGCGCCGCAGCCCACCCGCGGGCCGCGGCTTGGTGGTTCAGATCACCCCATAGCGGGCGCGATAGGCAAGCACGGCTTCCCGATGCTGCTCGAACTCACCGTTGCCGCCGCCTTGCTGGATCATGTCGAGGATGTCGTCGAGCGACGCGATGCTGACGACCGGACACCCGTTCGTCCGCTCGACGTCCTGGACGGCGGAATGCTCCGACAAGGCATCGTCGGGGCCCACGCGTTCCATGCGGTCCAAGGCGATCAGCACGGCGGCGGGACGGGCCCCGGCGGCCTGGATGAGCCGCACCGATTCCCGCACCGAAGTACCGGCCGTAATCACGTCGTCGATGATGACGACCCGTCCTTTCAGCGGTGCGCCGACCAGCGAGCCGCCTTCACCGTGGTCCTTGGCCTCTTTGCGGTTAAACGCAAACGGGACGTCGCGGCCGCGGGCGGCGAGCGCCACCGACGTCGCGGTCACGAGCGGGATGCCCTTGTAGGCCGGGCCGTACAGCATGTCGAACTCGACGCCGGAAGCCAGCAGGGCTTCGGCATAGAACTCGGCCAGCCGGCCGACGGCCGCGCCGCTGTTGAACAGGCCGGCGTTGAAGAAGTAGGGGCTCAGACGCCCTGCCTTGGTCGTAAACGAACCAAATCGCAACACGCCGAGTTCGGTGGCGAACCGGACGAAATCGGTGCGAAAACGATTCTTGTCGATCGTAGGGTCGGGGACTGGGCTGATAGCGATAGCGGTCTGGGGCACGGCGGTCATGGTACGTAGTCACAACGGCACAGGGGAAGGCCTTCCCCCGGCGGCGCAATAGGCCAGGGTGATTGTAAAACGGGAGGGGGCCAGGGGGCGAATGGGGGGCAGGGCGAGAGAACCCCTACCGGCCCGCGGCCGGCTACTCGCGAATGCCAGGGACGGGCCGGCGAACCGGCGGTCGCGAGGGCTACGTTCCCCGGGCCAGACCCGACACACTGCCGGCCAAGCGCTAGACAGCCGGGAGCGGGTTCGCGGACCGCGTCGCCGGGGCCGGGGCAATAAGAAAAAGGCAGGTGTCGGCCATCTGCCGGCACCGGCCTTAGTCGTTCGCGCTTACCGCTTACTTTACTTGAGCACGTCGCGCAGCCAGTCCGCGCACTCCTTGGCACTCGAGGCCGGCCAATCGACGGTCAAAGATGTGTCGCCGCGCCGCAGCTCCACATGGATGACACCTGAAGACGAGCGGCCCAGCAGGCGCGACAGCCAACCAGCCTCGGAGGCGCCACGTGACACCGGAACGCCGTTGATGCTGCCCTGGACCGACGCGGCGTCGGTCGCCGCGGCTGGAGCGGAAGGCGATGCAGCGGGGCCGGCAGCCGAGGCTGGCGCCGCGGGAGCTGGCGTTGCTGCAGGCGTAGGCGCCGCGGCCGGCGCTGCCGTGGAAGCACCGGCCGGCACGGCCGAAGCCACCGCTTGGGCAGCGGGCTTGCCCGCCTCGGCGGTGCCGACGCGCGTCACCGTGACGTTTGCCGCGCCGGGAACCTCGCCACCCGCCAGGCGCGTAGCCAGGTTCTGGCTGAATTCTTCCCACATCCGGTCGGCCTTGGTCTTCATGACGCTCAGGCCGAAGGTCCCCAGCCGGCCGAGGACGTCGACCTTGACCTTGGTGCGCAGCTCGGTTTGTCCGCCGGGCAGTTCCTTCAGGAACACTTCGCTCTGCTGCTTGAGCGAGCTCGCCACCGAGGCATCCTCGCCGGTGCCCTCGGCCCGCAGGTACTCGGGCGCGCGCTGTTCGACGATGCGCGTCTTGAGCTTGAACTTGGCGCTGATGAAGCTGATCTTGACGTGAATGACCGCGTTGTATTCGACGTCGCTGATCACCTCGATCGATTTCATGCCCGGCACGCAGCTGGCCATGACGGTCGGGTCCAGCAACATCTCCCAGACCTTGGCGGCCGGGGCGGGCACGGTCAAAACCTTCTCAATTTCCATTCATTTTCTCCGAGGCGTCGAGAATGGACTCGACGATCTGGGCATAACCCGTGCACCGGCACAGATTGCCGTTCAACCCTTCGCGCACCTCGTCGGCCGTGGGCCGCGGATTGCGCTTGAGCAGATGGCAGGCCGTCATCAACATGCCCGGCGTGCAGTAGCCGCACTGCAGGCCGCCGCATTCCATGAAGCTCTTCTGCAGGGGATGAAGCTCGTCGCCTTTGGCCAGGCCTTCGACGGTGGTAATGCTGCGTCCGTTCGCCTGCACCGCCAGCGACAAACACGACTTGACCACCTCGCCATCGACCAGCACGGAGCAGGCGCCGCAAATGCCGGTTTCGCAGCCGCGCTTGGTACCGGTCAGGTTCAAGTCGTCGCGCAGGAAGTCCGACAGCATGCGGCGTGCGGGTACTTCGACGCTGTGTTTCTCACCGTTTACGGTGACTTCGATCAAATGCTTGCTCATGATGTCTTCACTCCTCGGCCAAGCCGTAGAGGCCGGCGATGGTGCGCCGGGCCACGACCCGTACCATGTCTCGGCGAAACTCCGCGGAGCCACGCAAATCGGACACCGGCTCGATGTCCGCGGCGACGATCTCCGCTGCCTCGGCCGCGACCTCGCGCGTGATGGCCTTGCCGGCCAGGAACTGCTCGGCGCGGGGAACACGGCAGGGAATGGGCGTGGAGGCGCCGACGGTCAGCACCGCCTCACGGCACACGTTGCCGCTGCGGCGCGTGGCCAGCGACAGGCCGATCAACGGGCGATGCTCGGCGGCGGTACGCAGGAAACGGGTATAGCGGCCGGAGAAATCCGCGGCAGGCGCCGGCACGCGGATTTCCACCACGACTTCGTCCGGCTCGATGGCGGTCACGTAGTAATCCACCAAGAACGCTTCGAGCGACAACACCCGCTCTCCGCGGGTGCTGCCGAGCACCACGCTCGCACCGAGCGACATCAGGCAGGTCGGGGGATCGGTGGACGGATCGGCATAACAGAGATTGCCGCCCACCGTGCCTTGGTTGCGGACTTGCGGATTGGCCACCCTCGCCGCCATGTCGGCCAGCATCGGATAGTGCTGTTTGACGATGGGCGAATCGGCCAGGTCGATGTGGCGCGTCAGGGCGCCGATGCGCAGCCCGTTCACGGGATCGAAGTGGATGCCGCGCAAGGCCTCTATCCGCGCCACGGAAATGATGTGCGAAGGCATGAGCATGCGCTGGCGCATGGCCAGCATGAGCGCGGTGCCTCCGGCCATGACGCGGCAATCTTCGCCGAGGTCCGCCAGCATGCGGCTGGCCTCGGCCACGGATGCCGGCTCGAGGAAGTCGAAATCACGCATGATGGGTACCTCCTTGTTCCTGTTCGCGTGCCTGGCGTTGGGCGCGCAGCCCCGCCAGCACCTTCTCGGGCGTGATGGGCAAGTCCGTAATGCGGACGCCGATGGCGTCGTAGACGGCATTGGCGATCGCGGCCGCGCCGGGCAGGATTGCGGTCTCGCTCGCGCCTTTCGCGCCATACGGACCGTTGGGATCGTTGGACTCCACGATGCCCGAACGCAACAAAGGAATCGAGTCGGCCGTAGGCATGTTGTAGTCGGCGAAGTTACCGTTCACCAGCCGCCCGTTTTCCAGGTGCATCTGCTCGTACAACGCCCACCCCATGGCCTGCGTCGCAGCGCCATTGCTCTGTCCGTGGACGGCCAACGGGTTGAAGGCTTTGCCGCAGTCGTCGGAGAGGAACGAATCCAGCACCGTCACTTGGCCGGTCTCGGTATCCACCTCGACCTCGACGATTTGCGCCGCATACGTATGGGCGGGCGCGATATTGCCGTGGACATTGCCGTGCATGACCGTCTTGGCGTCCCAGGTCGCGCTGACCTGGATGCCCTCGCCATCATGACGCCATATGTGCAGCTTGGCGATTTCGGCCAACGTGGCCTTTTTCTCGTGATCGTCGACGGCGCGGATCAGGCCGTCCGCGATTTCGAGCTTGTCGGCGGGCACGCCAAGCCTCTCCGCCGCCAGGTTCAGCAGCGCCTCGCGCGCCTTGCGTCCGGCCAAGATGGCCGCATTGCCGGCGGCGATGGTCACGCGCGACGCCAGCGAGCCAATGGCGTACGGGGAAACGTCCGTATCGGGTGCCACCACGTGTACGTGGGAGAGCGGAATGTTGAGCTCGTGGGCGACCACTTGGCTCAACATCGTCATCGCGCCCTGCCCCATGTCGCACTCGCCGCTATGGACGATCACGCGGCCGTCCTCATTGACCTTCACGACGACGGTGGAGCCATCCCAATCGCCGATCGTGCGGTTGCCGCTGACGTGCATGGCGGCAGCCATGCCGATGCCCCGGCGCTTGACACCGGTCTTGCGCGATGCGTCGGCGCGCTTGGCATGCCACTGCATGGCCTCGACGCATTGGTCGATGCACTCGCGCAAGCCCGTGCTGCCGATTTTCCAGCCGTGAATGGACGTGTCGCCGACCTCGTGCGCGTTGCGCTTGTGGATCTCGATGGGATCGAGCCCCAGCTTCTCGGCCATCATGTGGATGTGGCTGTTCAGCGCGAACTGCATCTGCGTGCCGCCGAAGCCGCGGAACGCGCCATGAGGCGGATTGTTCGTATAGACCAGCGTCGCGTGCGAGCGCACATTCTTCAGGCGGTGCATGTTGTCGCTGCGCATGGCAGTCACGTGCATGACCTCGGCAGAAAGCCCGCTATAGGCGCCGCACTCAGCGATGATGCGCACGTCCTTGGCGGTGATGATGCCGTCCTTGGTCATGCCGAGCTTGAGCGTGATGCGCTCAGGCACGCTGGAACAGCAGGCGAGGAAATCCTCGAGCCGGTTGTTCACCAGGCGCACCGGCTTGCCGGTCCGCAGCGCCAACAGCCCCGCGATGAGGTTGTTAGCGTCTTCCACGAGCTTGCCACCGAAGCCGCCGCCCGTCGTGGCCTGCATCACGCGGATGCGCGAGACGGGAAGCTCCAGGGCAGCAGCCAGCCGGGCCCGGGCCTGGAATATCGATTGGGTCGAGGTCCAGACTTGCAGCCGGCCGTCTGCATCGATGGTGGCAACGGTCGCCATGGGCTCGAGATAGCCCGGGTACTGCGAATGGCAGACGTAGGTAGCCTCGTAGACGAGGTCGGCCTCGGCAAAGCCGGCCTCTACGTCGCCGATGTGAAACTTGATCTCGTGCGAGATGTTGTTGCGCCCGGGATGAACACCCGGCGCCTCTTCGTCCAGCGCTTCCTCGGGAGTCAGGATGGCGGGCAATTCCTCATATTCGACCTGGATCAGATCGAGCGCATCGCGCGCGATCTCCTCGGTCACGGCAGCCACGGCCGCCACTTCCTCGCCCGCGAACCGCACGACGCCATCCGCCAGGATGCGGCGCTCCTTGTGATGTACGCCCCACATGGCGCGCGGCGCATCCGCGCCGGTGAGCACTGCCTTGACCCCCGGCAGCGCCAGCGCTGCCGAAGTGTCGATGCGGACGATGCGCGCGTGCGGGTAGGGGCTGCGCAGCACTTTGGCGTGCAGCATGCCTGCGACCTTGACGTCGCCCGCATACTGCGCGCGCCCCAACACCTTGGATCGTGCAGTTACTTGCGGCACCGGGGTGCCTAGCGTCGATGCGTTCATCCTGTACTCCCGATAGTCTCGTCCCTGCCTCCGCCTTATTGGGCCTTGATGCCCAGGGACTTGATGATGCCGCCGACCACCTCGTATTCGCGTGCGTTCGTGCGACCAAGCTCAGCCGGTTCGCCGCCATGCGGGAACGCGCCGTACGTGGCGAGTTTCTCGACGACTTCCTTGTCTTTGAGGATTTCGTTCAGGTGACCGTTGAGCAACTTAACGATTTCAGCCGGCGTGCCCTTGGGCGCGAAGAAGCCGTTCCATGCTCCCACGATGATGTCCTTGTAGCCGGACTCGACCAAAGTGGGGATATTGGGCGCGAGCGGGGTGCGCTGGGCGTCGCCGACGGCGAGCGGCACCAGGCGGCCGGCTGCGAAGTACTGCGTGACCGGCCCCAGCGTGACCCATGCCGTATCGATGTGGCCGGCCACCACGTCGGTCACCGACGGGCCGACGCCGCGATAGGGGACATGCTGGATGTTGACCTTGGCTTCGCGGTTCAGCCATTCGGCCACGACGTGCATGGGCGACCCGGCGCCAGGGCTGCCATAAGACACCGGCTTGCCTTCCTTGGCCGCCGCGATCATGTCCTTCACGCTCTTGAAGCCGGACTTGGGATTGGCCACGAGCACCAACGGCTGGACGGCGGTTTGGATGATGGGCTCGAACCCGTTGAGCACGTCATAGCTCTGGGCAGGCGTCAGCCCCAGCACCATGGGCGCCGTCGTGAACGGATTGGGCGTGAAGAGCAAGGTGTAGCCGTCCGGTGCGGCGCGGCCTACATAGGCATTGCCGACCGTGCCACCGGCGCCGCCCTTGTTTTCGACGATCACCGATTGCTTCAGGCGCCCGGCGAGTTTGTCAGCAAACAGGCGCGCGATGGCGTCGGTATCCCCTCCGGGCGGGTACGACACGACCACGGTAATCGGCTTGGACGGGTATGCGGAGGCAGCATGAGCGACCCCCGCGCCGGCAACACAGGCTACAGCCGCGGCGGCGGCGACCCCTGCCCTTGGGTAGGCCTCGACGAACAAGGTACGGGGCTGTCCGTGGACGACTTCATCACCACCCTCGTCGTCCGCACGGCCAACTCGCTCCGGCGCGTCGTCACCTTGCCTTACGCCGAACAGTTCGGATTGACCATGGCCGAATGGCGCATGCTCTCGGTCGTAGCCGAGGCCGAACCGCTCCCATTTTCGGAAGTGGTCAAGCGATCGGAGACCGACAAATCGCTGGTGAGCCGCGCGCTGCGACAGCTCGAAACCCGTGGCCTCGTGGAGCTCGAAGCAGTGGACGGCGCCTACCGGCGGGGTGTGACCTGCCGGCTCTCCAAACAAGGCAAGGCGCTATACAAACGCGCCATGCCCGTCGCCCAACGGGCGCAAGCCGCCATGATCCGCGTCTTGAACGACGAAGAGCGCCTGGTGCTGTACAAGACCCTCCACAAGCTGCGCCGCGCCTGCCGGGACGAAGAAGGCGACTTGGACGAGCCGTGAGCGCCGGGCCTAGACGGTGCACCGCGTAGAATTCGGCCAGTCACAGCGTATTTCAGGAGCCGATTTTGCTGCGCATCGTATCGATCAACCTGAACGGCATCCGTTCTGCCGCCCGCAAGGGCTTCTACCCGTGGCTCGCCTCGACCGGGGCGGACGTCGTCTGCCTGCAGGAGCTCAAGGCCCAGGATGCGGACATCACTGAGGAAATGCGGCACCCGCCAGGGTACGAGGGGCATTTCTTTCCTGCGCAGAAAAAGGGGTACAGCGGTGTCGGCGCTTACGTGAAACGCGCCTGCGAGTCGGTGCTTTGCGGTTTCGACAAAGAAGAATTCGACGCAGAAGGCCGCATCCTGCGCCTGGACTGGCCCGGACTGACCGTGGTCAGCGCCTACCTGCCTTCGGGCAGTAGCGGGGACGAACGCCAACAAGCCAAGTACCGCTTCCTCGACCGCTTCGCGCCGTGGCTCGCCGCCCTCATGGATGAACATCGACGCACCGGACGTGAGTTCGTGATCTGCGGCGACTGGAACATCGCGCACAAAGAGATCGACCTCAAGAACTGGAAAAGCAACCAGAAGAACAGCGGTTTCCTGCCCGAGGAACGCGCATGGATGACCAAGGTGTTCGACGAAATCGGCTGGGTGGACGTTTACCGGCGGCTACACCCGGATACGACGGGCGAATCCTATACCTGGTGGAGCAACCGCGGGCAGGCATGGGCGAAGAACGTGGGGTGGCGCATCGATTACCAAGTCGCAACGCCCGGCATCGCCGCGGCAGCCCGCACGGCCAGCATTTACAAGGAAGAACGATTCTCCGACCATGCGCCACTGACGATCGATTACGAGTGGAAGCTCAGCTGAGCAGGCACACGGCCCCCCTGGGCCAGGAAGCCAGGCTTGCGGCAGCCTGGCAAAGAAAAGGGCTCCCTCCTGCGCAACGCGCTGGATATGATCGACATCGCATGCGATCAGCCATCCCCAAGGGCCCCGACAATGAAACGAGTCCGCTATCCCAATCTCGGCAGCGCCTGGTAGAGCAGCTCCACGCCTGACATGAAGTCATCGAGGTCCATGGCCTCGGCAGGATTGTGCGATCCGTTCTCGTTGCGGATGAAGATCATGGCCGACGGAATGCCCGCATTCGCGAACAAGGCGGCATCATGGCCGGCACCGCTGGGCACGCGCTCGGCAGGCAAGCCGAGCTCAGCCGAAGCGTCGAGCAGCGCCTGGACCAGTTTCGAATCCATCGTGGCCGGCGCCGACTCGATGCGCCGGTCGAATTCGAACCGTACCCCGCGCTGGCGGGCCACGGCATCGCACTCAACGCGCATCACGCGGTAAAACTCTTCCAGCGTCACGGTGCTTTCGCTGCGCACCTCAAAGCTGAAATCCACCCGCCCCGGAATGCGCGACACCGCATGTTCGGCCGGGTCGGTACCCATCACGCCGGCGGTCACGACCAAGTCATTGCCACGTTCGAGCAGCACGCGCCAATGCTCGTCCAGCCGCATCAGCAGGTCCGACACGGCGAATACCGCGTCCTTGCGCAGCCAGCGCGGCACCGCCCCGGAGTGCCCCGCCTCGCCAATGCAGCGCACTGCGTTGTGGCGGATATTGCCCCGTATGCCCGATACGATCGCGGTCGGCCACTTGCGGGCCACCATCAACGGCCCTTGCTCGATGTGCAATTCGACGTAGGCTTTCACGCCCTCGACCCAGGGCATGGGCCGGCCGGCGACGATGCGATCTACGTCAGCGCCCACGCTAGCCATGGCTTCGGCCAACGTACGGCCGCTGCGCTTGTTGCGCAACTCGAGGTCCTCTGGCCGGAGCTTACCCAGGATGGCGCTCGATCCCATGTAGGCCTTGCCGAACCACGCGCTCTCTTCGCCCCGCATCGCGGCGACCCATACGGGATGCGGCAATGAAACGGCCTCGTCCTTTAGCCGCTTCAAGCACAGCAGCCCGGCGATCACGCCGGCAAGCCCGTCATAATTGCCACCCTGGGGCACGGAATCAACGTGCGAGCCGCATACCACGGCCGCCCCGCTGCCCTGCCCAGGCAGGGAGAACACGACGTTGGCGGCGGGGTCTGTCTCGGCGGCGATGCCGTGCCGACGAGCCCATTCCACCAGCGCCTCCAGGCATGCAGTCTCGGTCGGCCCGTAGCTCTCGCGCGAGACGCCGACGCCGTCGAAACTCAGGTCGCGTATGTGCGCGAACAACTCGGCCGCGTCCTGCGCCCCCGGAATACCCTTGCCTTTGACCGCCTCGATCGATGCCGTCATGTCAGACCTCAAGCCATGGCCTCGAAGGGCTCGAATCCGCTGTCTTCCACGGCTCCCACGAGACCTTGCAGGTTGGGCAAGCCGTTGCGGCGGCAGTATTGGACGAGGCCGTCAATGATCTCGACCATCGCCGTGGGATGCACGAAGGTCGCGGTCCCGACCTGCACTGCGCTCGCGCCGGCAAGCATGTACTCGATGGCATCGTCGGCGGTCGAGACGCCCCCGCAACCGACGATGGGAATAGACACGGCGCGATGGCACTGATAGACCATGCGTACGACGATGGGCTTGACCGCAGGGCCAGACAAGCCCCCCATGACATTGCCGAGCTTCGGGCGGCGCGTCTCGATGTCGATCGCCATGCCGAGGATGGTATTGGCGACGACGAGGGCATCGGCGCCTTCTTCCTGGGCCGCATGCGCCACGTTGGCGATCTCTCCCGTGTTGGGGGTCAGCTTCACCCACAAAGGCAGCGAGGTGGACGCGCGCAAGGCCTTGACCACTGCCGCCGTGGACCGGGCGTGCATGGCGAACGCCTTGCCGTCTTCCTCGATGTTGGGGCACGAAATGTTGGCCTCGATGGCGGCAACGCCCTCCACCGCCGACAACTCGGCCGCCAAGCGGGCAAACCCCTCGCTCGAGGGCGCCGAGATGCTCACCACCAGCGGCGGGGAAAAGCGCCGGTAGAACGGGATGCTTTCGCTGATGAAATAGTCGGAACCTTTGCTCGGAATGCCGATGGCATTGAGCATGCCCCCATGCACCTCCGCCACGCGCGGCACGGGGTTCCCAGTGCGCTTCTCGCGCGTGATGGTCTTGGTGACGAACGCCCCCAGCCGGTTGAGGTCGATGGTATGGGCCAGGCCGTCGGCGAACGTGCCCGATGCGGGCATCACGGGATTGGACAGGCGCAATCCCCCTACGTCTACGGACAGGTCGATCATCACACCACCTCCGCAAGGGGAAATACGGGACCGTCCCAGCAGACGCGCTTGCTGACCAGCTGGTCATCCACGCGGAAAGCACGCACGCAGCAATAGCACATGCCAAGGCCGCAAGCCATCTGCTGTTCCATCGCGACTTCGCCAGGCACAGCCAACTCCTTGCCCAGCCGCCGCATCAGCGCGGTCAATCGCGCGGAGCCGCAGGTATAGAAAGCATCGGCGCGGCCGGCGGCATGCAACTCGCGCAACAGGCGCTCGACATTCTCGACCGAACTCGTGCCGGCCGCGTCGGTGACTTCGATGAGCGTGGCGCCAATGGCTGCAAACCGGTCCTGGGACATCAAGCTGGCCGAGTTGCGTGCACTGAGGATGGCGGTCACGCCCACGCCGGCGGTGGACGCAAGCTCGGCCAGCGGCGCCAGCGTCGCGAGTCCGACGCCGCGCCCGAGCACGACGATGTGGCGAACCTGGGGCGGCAGCGTGAAGCCCACGCCCAGCGGGCCCAGCATGGGAAGCTTGTCCCCCGGTGCGAGCGTCGCCAGCCCACGCGTGCCGGCGCCGGTGACTTTGTAGAGGAACTCCACCCTTCCCGTGGCCGGATCGGCCCGGTAGGTGCTCATGGGGCGGCGAAAGAAAGGCGCATCCTGGTCCGTGGAAGGACACAGCAGGTGGAAGAACTGGCCTGCCTTTGCGCCAGCGGCGGGCCATCCGGCATCCAGCACCAAGTGCTTGTAGTCTGGGTTGACCCATTCATTGCTAATGACCCTGCCGCAAGTGTCCGGCGAGGATTGTTCGATACAGCTGCCAGCCCGTGGCGCGGACATTACAACGTTCATACCCGATTCCTTTGCTGCGCGGAAAATCCCGGCGCTCGATACTTCGTTCGTCCCAGGCGATGGGTACGGTTTGCGCCGATCCGTGCTCATCGCCATGTGAAAACTGCGCGGGCGGCGAAAAGGCGAAAATTTGCCCTTTCCCCGCCCGGACGCTCGCTCGCCGGGTCCAAGAGTCGACCGGCTATTCGAGCGCGGCGCCCTTGCGTTCCGGGATCAAGAACAACGTGGCGATGATGTCCAGGACGTAGATCGACGCCAGCAGTGCGATGGCCGAGCTGAACGAATACTTGGCCGCCACCGCGCCGACCGCGAGCGGCCCAAAGCCGCCGACCGCGCGCCCGATGTTGAAGAGCACGTTCTGTGCCGTCGCCCGGGCCTTGGTCGGATAGAGCTCCGAGATCAATGCGCCATACCCGCCCAGCATGCCGTTCACGAACATCCCCATGATTGCGCCGCCAATGAGCAATGCGTATTGCGACGTCAATTGGGAATAAACGAGCACCGACGCCACGGCACCAACCTGGTAGAGCAGGAAGATGGGGCGGCGGCCGACGCGGTCAGCCAGCTGTCCGAACAGCCAAATGCCGAACGCCATGCCGAGAATCGTGATGGCGGTCCACCCGGCCGATTTGGTCAGGGAGTAGCCGAACTGGTTGCTCAGGTACGACGGCATCCAGATCATCACGCCGTAGTAGCCGAAGTTCTGGACGGAGGTCAGGATCACTACCCCCAGGCTCGCACGCGTCGTCTTGCCATCCGCGACCAGCAACTTGAAGGAGTTTTCCTTCACCGCGGTCTTCTGGCTTTCGACGAAGATCTTGGGCTCGCCGATGAAGTGGCGGATGACGAAAGCCACGACCGCGGGCAGCACGCCGATTGCGAACATGCCGCGCCACCCCACGATGGGCAGCAACACGGGGGTCACCAGTGCCGCGACCAGCACGCCGGCCTGCCAACCTAACCCGACGTACGAACTCATGCGTGCGCGTTGCTCCGGACGGCACGCTTCGGCGGCCAGCGCCATGCCGATGCCGAACTCGCCACCCAGGCCCAAGCCGGCGATGGTCCGATAGGCGAGCAAGTCCCAGTAGCCTTGCGCGAGCGCACACAGCCCGGTAAACACCGCAAACAGAAGAATGGTCCAGTTCAGCACGCGCACGCGCCCGAACTTGTCGCTCAGCCAACCGAACACGATGCCGCCGACGACGGCGCCCACCAGCGTCCAGGTCACCAGGGATCCGGCCTGCGTGCTCGACAGCCCGAGATCGGCCGAAATCGCTGCGAGGATGAACCCCAAGATCAAGAGATCGAAACCGTCGAGTGCGTACCCGACCGTCGAGGCGATGACCGCCTTGCGGGCATAGTCGTCGCCCTCATTCGCCTTGGCTACCGGAACGTCTCCGGCGCCGGCGACATACTTTTGTGTCATTTCCCTGCTCCGGGAGAAAAGAATGTCGATGGAAAAATGGCCGAGCCTTCTTCGCACCGACACCACGTTCGTGACCTGGGAAGGGCGAAGCACGGACGCTTTGGGAGGAGCGCCAGTATTTTTTTTTAGACTAAGATAATTTTCCTTACCTTTCAAGGAGAATTTCACTAAGCTGATAAGTAAACCACTGGGGGCCCGGCCGCACGCACAAAATCGGTGCGAACCGCACCAAATAATGCCGATTTTGAGCAGAAACTCTCCATTTCGGTTCAAATTTCGTCTGGGACGGGAATTCGAGCATTCTCATTTTTTAGATTAATGAACGCAAAACCCTCCAAACTACGTGCCGTCGATTTCCATGCCATCGGGGAGAGGCTGCGCGCCTATCGGATGGGGGCCTCCTTGCGAGCCGAGGACGTCGCCGCCCAGCTCGGCGTTTCACGCGCCGCGGTGTACCGGATGGAAAAAGGCGAGATCGTGAAGATCGAGACGCTCGAGCGTCTCGCCCATATCTTGGATACCACGCTCGCATCGCTGCTCGGCGTCGGCACTGAGTACTACACTTCGCCGGTGGCCTACATCGAGCGGATGCGCCAGCTCGAGACCGACGCCACGCGCATCATGGCGCACTTCGAGCCGATCTCCTTCCTGCTGACGTCCGACGAATACGGGCATTATCTGGAAAAGATGCTGCAGGAGGCGCATCCGGACCTGGATCCGGAGCGGATGCTGGCGTTGATGAAAATCCTCGAGGAGCGCAAGCGCGCATTCGCCCGCCGCCGACCGCCCATCATCAGCCTGATCGGCTTGCGCGAGATCGAACGCTTCGTTCACTTCGGGCTGGTTGGCCGCATCGATCTGCCACCGGCGGTGCGCATGGAAAGATCGCTGGCGGCCCGGCGCGAGGTCGAACGCATCATCGGCCTGCTGCGCGAACACCCGATGGACATGCAGATAGGCATCGTGGACGACAGCATGCCGAACGCAACGTTCCAAGTATTCGAGCGTCCGAATGCGTCGTTCGTGGCCATCAGCCCGTTCCGCTTTGGCGAACTACCCAATGTCGCCACGGGCATCGCCCAGGTCACGTCGGCGCCGGAAGCGGTCCAGCTTTATACGAAAATGGTGGAAAACCTCTGGCAGCGCGCCTACAAGGGCGAGCAGGCAGCGGAACTTCTCAGTAGCATGTTGAAAGTGGTATGACTTCCCGCTCGCTTGGCGTCGCCTTTCCGAAAGACTCGCAGCGCGCGACCGGGGCAACATGCAGGTAACTAGGATTCACAAGAAATGGAAGAAACCTCTATCGGCCCCACGGTAGCGCGGCTATTGCTCGAGTCGGGAGCCGTTCACGTGACCACGGGCAAGCCCTTCGTCTTGCGGTCGGGCTGGGCAAGTCCCGTCTACGTAGACGTGCGCCGGCTAATTTCGTCGGTGAGCGGCCGGAACGTGTTGGTCGACGCAGCGCTGTCGGTCGTGCGGCACCGCATCGGCGTGCAGCACGTGGACGCCATCGCGGGCGCCGAGACGGCAGGCGTGCCCTATGCTGCGTGGCTCGCCGACCGGCTGTCGCTGCCACTGCTGGTCGTGCGCAAGAAACCGCTCGGCTTCGGCCGCAACGCGCAAATCGAAGGAGCGGTGGAACCAGGGGCGCGCGTGCTGCTGGTCGACGACCTGACCACGGACGGCCAGAGCAAGCTCAATTTCTGCAAAGCCGTGCGCGACTCCGGGCTCGTGCTGGAACACGTACTGAGTATCTTCTATTACGATACGTTTGCCGAAAGCCGGCGTACCATGGAAGAACTCGGCGTTGCGATGCATGCGCTGGCCACTTGGCAGGACGTCCTCGCCGAAGCCAGGACAAGCACGGTCTTGTCTGCGGACGATGTCGAAAAGGTACAGGATTTCCTCCTCCACACTTCCGAGTGGTCCAAGGCTCACGGCGGCATCGCCCGCCTTCCCTGACTTTCACCGTTATTTCGCGTTATGAACTTCACCGAACTCATCCAACGATTTGCCGCCCAGGCTCCCGGCACCGACAGTTTCCTTAAAGTCAAGGAAGGCTCACTCGCGCTGATCACCAGCGATTCGGAACACGCCGCCGCGTATTTCCTGATCTATGGCTTCGCCCGCTCTTACGTCCTGCTCTACGAAGACCAGCCCATCGAGCCGGCTTTCGCCGAAACCGCCAAGACGCAATTGCTTTCCTACATGAACCGCTTGGATGAAGCATTCAAGACCGGAACGGCCGAGGCCCTGGTCGCCGCGATGAACTGGATCGTGCTCGACTACGGCCGAAGCGGAAAAATATTTTGAGCGCACGGCCGCAAGCGGCCGGCGCCGCTTCATCGCTCTACACGAACCGGCGTGTCGCACCGCTGCTCGCGCTCGGCTTTGCGAGCGGGCTGCCGCTTGCGCTCACCACCGGGACCCTCCAGGCCTGGGCGACGGTGGACGGCGTGTCGCTGCAGGCCATCGGGTTCCTGACGCTGGTTGGCTCCGCCTATACGCTCAAGTTCCTGTGGGCACCGTTGATGGACCGCTACACGCTGCCCGTGCTGGGGCGGCGCCGGGGCTGGATGGCCGCCACGCAACTGCTGCTCGCGCTCTCCATCATGGCGATGGGGCTGCTCTCGCCGGGCTCGGCGCTGCTTCCGCTGGCGCTGCTCGCCGTTTTCGTGGCCTTCTGCTCGGCATCGCAGGACATCGCGTTCGATGCTTATCGCACCGACGTGCTGCGCAAGGAAGAACGCGGCGCAGGCGCTGCCGTGTCGGTGCTGGGCTATCGCCTCGCCATGCTGGTTTCGGGTGGTTTGGCGCTGGTCATCGCCGACAGCTGGCTAGGCTGGGGCAACACCTACATGCTGATGGGCGTGCTAATGGGCGCCGCCATCCTCGCCACGCTCTGGGCGCCCGAACCCGAAGCCCCCGCCGCCGCACCGCGCACGCTGGCCGAAGCCGTATCCGGGCCGCTGCTGGAATTCTTCCGCCGGCCGGGCGCAATCATGCTGCTGGTGCTCATCGTGCTGTACAAGCTGGGGGATGCCTTCGCGGGTAGCTTATCCACCGCCTTCCTCATACGGGGCGCGGGATTCTCCGCGACCGAGGTCGGCACCATCAACAAGGTGCTGGGCCTGGGCGCCACCATCATCGGCGCACTGGCAGGCGGTTCGTTGCTGGCCAAGCTGGGGCTCTTCCGCTCGCTGATGCTGTTCGGACTGCTGCAGGCCGTCTCGAACCTGGGGTTCTGGCTCATCGCGGTCAGCTCCAAGAACATCGTGCTGATGGCCGCCGCGGTCGGCATCGAGAACCTGTGCGGCGGGATGGGAACGGCTGCGTTCGTCGCGCTGTTGATGGGGCTATGCGACCAACGCTTCTCGGCGACCCAGTTCGCGCTGTTGTCGGCGCTCTCGGCGGTGGGGCGCACCTACCTGGCCGGGCCGCTCGCGCCTCCCATGGTGCAAGCCTATGGATGGCCGACCTTTTTCCTGATCACCGTCCTCATTGCACTTCCCGGCATCGCCCTGCTCTGGTGGCGTCGCGCCGAAATCCGGGCCTTGGACCAAGCCTGAGCAGCCAGGGCGCTCAGGCGGCCCGCAGGTGCTCTATCGCCTCCCGCTCGGTCCGGAACACGTGCTCGGCGGGCAGCAACCGGATCACGCCGGCGGTCTCGAGCACGTCTTCGACCTGCTTCTTGATCCCCGCCAAATAGACGCTCACTCCCTGGTCGCGCAAGGTCCCGATGATGTAGGTCAGCGTATCGACGCCGGTGACGTCGATGCTATTGATGGGGCCGGCATAAATCAGCACGCGCCGGATGTCGGGCTCCGCGCGGCAGCGCTCGATGATGAAGTGTTCCAATTGGTTGGCAGTGACGAAGCTCAAGGCCGCATCCATCCGGACGGCCAGCAAGTCCTCGGCCAAGGGCGGCAAGCCGAAGCGCTGGCGGTCCCGCAACGTACCGTCGGCATGCACGCTCACCTCGATGATGCGAGGATGCGAGCGCTGGTAGAGGAAATAGCCCAGTGACAGGATGAAGCCGGCGAGCACGCCCCACTGCAGTTGCGGTGCCGCGACCAAGGTTGCCGCTGCAGTGGCCGCGGCGATGCATGCCTCCGGCCTAGACGTACGCCACAGCCTGACGAAGAAACCGGGCGCAATCAGGTTCGTTACCGGCACGATGATGACGGCCGCCAGGAACGCGCGCGGCAGATGCGCGATGGCGGGTGTCAGGAACAGCAGGCTGGCCAACACGCAGGCGAACGCGAAAAGCGCCGACCATCCGGTTCGGGCGCCGACGAACAGGTTGAGCGCGGACCGCGAGAACGAAGCGCTCACGGGAAACGCGCCGCTCAGGCCGCTCGCCAGCTTGGCCAGCCCCTGCCCGATGAACTCCTGGTTTTCATCCCAGCGCTTGCGGGTGCTGCGCGAAATTGTCTTGGCGCTGGAAAGCGCCTCCACGAAACTCACCAAGGCGATCACCGCCGCCGCCGGGAGCAAGCTCCGGTAGTCTTCCCAATCCAGCAGCTTGGGCACTGTGAACTGCGGCAAGCCCGCCGGCAAGGCGCCGACGACTGCACCGCCCCGCGCACCGTAACCGATCGCCCAGCTGATCACGCCCGTTGCCAGCGCCGCAGCCAGGACGATGGGCAAGCGCTTGCTGTGCTTCTTCAACGCTACCAGGAAAACCAAAGTTCCCACGCCGAAAGCAAACGCTGGCCAGTCGATGCTCGCGAGTACGCCGGCCGCATCGCCATGCGCCATGGCGGTGCGCGCCGCGCTCCAGCTCAGCCCCAGCATGGCCGGCAATTGCGAAAGGATGATCAGCACTGCCGCAGCCTGCGTGAACGCGCCCACTACCGCTCCCGGCAGGAAATTCACGACCATCCCCAAGCGGGTCGCGCCGATCAAGATCTGGATCGCGCCGGCCATCAAGGACAGCCATATCGCCAGTTCCACCCAACGGGCGGACTCCGCAGCGGCCAAGCCCGCCAGCGAACCGGCCACCAGCATGCTGGTGAGGGCGACCGGCCCGGCACCAAGCAACTGGCACGAGCCCCACAGCACGCTGATCACGGGCGGCACCAAGGCGGCATATAGGCCGGTGATGGGTGGCATGCCCGCCAGCATCGCATACGCCACCGCCTGGGGTACCAAGATCAGGCCAAGCGTGAACCCGGCCCGCGCATCGGCGGCAAGTTCGGCAGCTGTCGGGCGCGGCCAGTTCAAGAACGGAAAATAGCGGCGGAGCAAAGCGGGCATGCAGCAGGCCTTGTGGAAGCGGCGATCAACGGTGTCGGGGTTTGCGGGGAGCGCGTACGGCGAAATGGTCGTATACGGCGTCCGGAAGCAGGCGCAGCAGCTTGGCAACGATGCCCATCTGCCACGGAATGACGGTGTAGCGTACCCCGCGGTCCAGCGCGTCCGCAGCCTTCTCCGCGAAAGTGTCCACATCCATCAGGAACGGCATGGGGTAAGGGTTGCGGGCAGTCATGGCAGTACGAATATAGCCCGGCGCAATCGTCGAGACCCGGATCCCGTACGGCGACAGTTCGTTGCGCAGGCTCTCGCAATAGGCAATGACGGCCGCCTTGGATGCGCTGTACGCGCCCGCGCCCGGCAGACCGCGTATGCCGGCCACGCTCGCGATGCCGGCCAGTTGCCCCTTGCCAGCCTGTTTCATGGCGGCGATGAACGGTTCGAAAGTGGCGACCATCGCGACGAGATTGGTGTCCAGTACGGCGCGGAAGGCATCGAAGTCTTCCAGTTCCTCCGTCAGGGTGCCCGTGCTGATGCCGGCATTGGCGATCACCAGGTCCACGGGGCCGCCCGACAGGAAATCGCGTGCGGCGGCGTGCAGCGCATTCCGGTCGCGGACATCGAGCGGATAGCAGTGATGGTCGCCGGGGAGCGACGCGGCGAGATCGCGCAAGGCCTGCTCCCGGCGTGCGACCAAGCCGAGAACGGCGCCCCGCGCCGCATAGCGGCTGGCCAATGCCCGGCCGATTCCGCTACTGGCACCTGTGATGAAGACTCTCATTGCTTTATCCACTCAAGCGCAGCCTCTGTTCGAGGCAGCAAGCCCCGGCCGGCCGATGGGGCCGGGCAACGCTCCCGTCCCGCCGCCGCGCGATGGTATCGTGTCCTGGAACATCCTTGCCGGCGGGTGAAGGGCGTCCGACTGCCCATCGCTCCGGAAACGTAGGATAGTATCTTGGCCAGGCGATCCGCGCCGGCTCGGCTAGGCGCGGCGCATCAACGAGACTGCCATGACATCTTCTTCCATCTCCGAATTACACGGCGCGCTCGCCGCCCTGGTGGGCGAAGCCAACGTCTACGTCGATCCTGCCGACAAGGCCCGCTACGAGACCGGCGCCCGCTACGGTAACGGCAAGGCGGCGGTCGTCGTGCGACCGGCATCGACCGCCGAAGTCGCCGCGGTCGTCCGTCATTGCGCGCAGACGGGCACGCCGCTGATCGCACAAGGCGCCAATACCGGCCTCGTCGCGGCCAGTACGCCCAACGAGAGCGGCCGCCAAGTGTTGTTGAGTCTCGAACGACTGCGCGGCGAAATCGTGGTGGACCGCGCCAATCGCACGGCAACGGTCGGCGCGGGCGTCACGCTGCAGGAACTGAACGAAAAACTGGCCGAACAAGGCTTGTGCTTTCCCATCGACCTGGGCGCCAACCCGTCCTTGGGCGGCATGATCGCCACCAACACAGGCGGATCCCGCCTCGTCCGCTATGGCGACGTGCGCCACAACCTGCTGGGCATCGAAGTGGTCCTGGCCGATCCACCTGGACAGGTGCTCGACCTGATGAGCGGCCTGCGCAAGAACAATACCGGCTACGACCTGAAGCAGTTGTTCGTGGGTGTCGGCGGCGTGGGCGGCGTGATCACGCGTGCGGTGGTACAAGTCCACCCGCTGCCGCGGCAAACCGCCACCGCGCTGATCGTGCCCACCAGCCAGGAGGCGGTGCTGGAGCTGCTGATCGCCCTGGAAAGCGAGTTCGGGGACTTCCTGACGGCCTACGAGGGCATGTCGCGCTCAACCGTGCAATCGGTCATCGACCACGTGCCCGGCGTGACCAATCCGTTCGCGCCGGAGCCCATCCCCGATTACTGCCTGTTGGTTGAGCTCGCGGCCACCTCCTCGCGCGAAGTGCTGGGTGTGGACCTGCAATCGGCCCTGAACGATTTCCTGGAGCGCCAATTCGACGTCCTCGTGGCTAACGCGGTGCTCGACGGCGGGCCGGACCTCTGGAAAATCCGCCACTCCATCAGCGAATCCATCCGCCACCAGGGCAAGCTGATCGCGTTCGACATCGCCGTGCCCCGCTCGTCCATGATCGACTTCCAGAAAACGGCGAGGGAGATGCTGGCGAGCGAGTTTCCCTGGCTACGCCTGTTCGACTTCGGCCACTGGGCCGACGGCGGCACGCACTTCAACATCGTCTGGCCCCACGAGGCGACGCCGGCCTACGACTCAGACACCGTGGAGCGCCTGCGCACGGCCATCTACGACCTCGTCGTGCGCCGGTTCGGCGGAAGTTTCAGCGCCGAACACGGCGTCGGCCCATACAACGAGCGGTTCTATCACCGCTACGTGTCGCCGGAAGCGCAGGCGCTGGCTGGCCGCTTGCAGGAGACGCTCGACCCCAGGGGCGTGCTGGGGCAGGTGAACTTCGGGCCGGCCGCCTCGGACTGACCGGCGGCTGACCCCGGGCGGCCCCACGCCGGCTTGGATGCGCATGCCGGGCCGCCGCGCAGAGCCAACGGCCCGGCGCCGCCCGTGCGCCGGGCGCGGCGCTTATTTCGCCCGTTCTTTCCCGATCAGGAAATCGGCAACCTGCAGCGCAGCCACATTGCTGCCCGTCAAGGACGGCGAGGTGATGTAGCGGCCGTTGATGGCCAGGGTGGGTACGCCGTCGATCTTGTAGGCCTCGGCGAGCCGCGTGGCACGCTGGACCTTGGACTGGACGCCGAACGAGTTATAGGCGTCCATGAACTGCTTGCGGTCCAGGCCGGCCTTCTCGGCCCAATCGAAAATGCGGTTGGCCGTGTTCAGGGGCTGGCGCTGCTCGTGGATCGCCGTGAACACGAGGCGGTGGAACGGCTCGACCTTGCCCAGGGCTTCCAGCGTGTAATAAAGGCGCTGCTGCGGTTCCATGCCGGCATTGAAACGCACAGGTACGCGACGCACCACCACGTCGGGCGGCAGTTTCTTGATCCATGCGTCGAGGCTGGGCTCCAGCGCATTGCAGTGCGGGCAGCTATACCAGAAAAACTCGGTCACCTCGATCTTGCCCGGCGCATCGGTGGGTTGAGGCTGCTGCAGGCGGATGTAGTCCGCGCCTTCGCGCGGCTGCTGGGCCAAGGCCATGCCCGGCAGGACGGCGAGGAGGCCGGCGGCCAGGGCGAGACGGTTGAACGTGCGACGAACGTGGAAGCGACCGATCATAGGATTCCTCTGGTAACGAGGCCCGGCGCCGTCTGCGCGCCGGACGCGATGAAATCTCCGACCGCGGGAAGCTCGGCGAAGTTCCGACGGCTCATTTCTTCACCACGGCCGCTTCGATGCCGTTCTCGGCCAATCGCGCGCGCGTGCGGTTCATGTCGTCGAGCCGGGTAAACGGGCCGACGCGTACGCGATGGACGGTGCCCGCGGCAACATCGGCGGCTTCCAGTCGCGCCTGAAAGCCCAGGAACGCCAGCTTGGCCTTGAGCGCCTCGGCATCCTCGATGACGCGAAATGCTCCGACCTGCAAGTAATACGTCCCGCTTCCTCCGGCCGCGGAGGCCGGCGGCGCGCTTTCGTTGCGGTTCACCCCTTGGCTGGCCAGGAAGTCGCCCAGCGGGTCGCGCGTGGCCGGGGGCACCGGGGCCGGGCTCGGATGCGCCGTCGAGGGGCCAGAGCCGGACGGAGCGCCGGCCGGGCCATCCCTGCCGTAGAGGCTGCGATTGGGGTCGGGCGCGTTGGCGGGATCCGGCGCCGGAGTCGGTGCGACCGGCCGCACGCCGCGGCTCACGAAAGGCACCGGCGCCTTGGTGATGTAAAAGGCCACGAGCACGGCCACCAACAGGCCGACCAGCAGTCCGGCCATCAGGCCGAACATCGTGCCGCCCCGTTGCGCCGGACGCTGGGCCGCCGCGCCCGGGCGGGCCCGCTGCTGTTTACCTTTCCTGGAAGAAGCCGGCTTTGCTGTGGACACCATGAATCGTTACATCCGTTGCGGAGCAGACACGCCCAACAACGCCAATCCGTTGGCCAGGACCTGACGCGTCGCGGCGAGCAACGCCAAGCGCGCCAGCTTCAATTCGGCATCGTCCACCAGCACGCGTTCGGCATTGTAGTAGGCGTGGAAGTCCGCGGCGCAGTCCTTCAGCCAGAAAGCGACATGATGCGGCGCCAGGTCGTTCGCCGCCGCCTGGACCATGGAGGGAAACTCGGCCAGCCGTTGCAGCAGCAGCAACTCGCGTTCGGCGGTAAGCAGCGACGTATTGGCGCGCGCCAGCGCCGCCTCATCGCCCCCCCATTGCCCGAGCACCGAGCAAATGCGGGCATGCGCGTACTGGATGTAGTACACGGGATTCTCGTCCGTCTGCTTGAGCGCCAAGTCGATGTCGAACACGAACTCGGTATCGGCGCGCCGCTGTATCAGGAAGTAGCGCACCGCATCGCGGCCCACCCAGTCGATGAGATCCCGCATGGTGACGTAGCTGCCGGCGCGCTTGGAGATTTTGACTTCCTCGCCGCCGCGCATGACCTTGACCATCTTGTGCAGCACATAGTCGGGATACCCCTTGGGGATGCCCACATTGAGCGCCTGCAGGCCGGAGCGCACGCGCGCCACCGTGCCGTGATGGTCCGAGCCCTGGATGTTGATGGCCTTGGTGTAGCCACGCTCCCACTTGGTCACGTGATAGGCGACGTCCGGCACGAAATAGGTATACGTGCCGTCGGACTTGCGCATCACGCGGTCCTTGTCGTCGCCTTCGCCAAGCGCGGTCGTGCGCAGCCAAAGCGCGCCGTCTTGCTCATAGGTGTGGCCGCTGGCGATCAGGCGCTGCACCGTCTGCTCGACGCGCCCCGAGGTATAGAGGGAGCTCTCGAGGTAGTAGTTGTCGAACTTCAGGTCGAACGCCTGCAGGTCCAGATCCTGTTCCCGGCGCAGGTAAGCGACGGCGAACTTGCGGATGTCTTCGAGATTGTCGGGATCGCCCGAAGCCGTCACGGGCTCTGCGTCGGCCGCCTTGACGGTCTTGCGGGCCAGGTAATCGGCCGCAATGTCGGAGATGTACTCGCCGCGATAGCCGTCGGCAGGAAAATCCGGGTGGTCGGGCCCCAGTCCGCGGGCGCGCGCCTGCACGCTGATGGCCAGATTGTGGATCTGGTTGCCCGCGTCGTTATAGTAGAACTCGCGCGTGACCTCCCAGCCGCTGGCAGCGAACAAACGGCAGATGGCGTCACCCAGCGCCGCCTGGCGGGCATGCCCCACGTGCAGGGGCCCGGTGGGATTCGCCGACACGAACTCGACCATCACCTTGCGCCCGTTGGACGGCGCGCGGCCGAAATCGGCGCCGCGCACGCGGATGGCGTCGATCACGGCCTGCTTGGCCGCCGGCGCGAAGCGCAGGTTGATGAAGCCCGGACCGGCAACCTCGGCGCTCTCCAGGAGCGCGGCGGCCCCCGGCTGCGCCAGGAGGGCGTCGACGATGGCTTGCGCGAGTTCGCGCGGATTGCGTTTCAAGGGCTTGGCGATCTGCATCGCCACGTTGGTGGCGGCATCGCCGTGGGACGCCACCTTGGGACGCTCCAGCAGCAAGGTGGGCGTCGCCTCAGGGGCCACGGCCTTGACGGCGGCGCCCAAAAGGCCGAGAAGTTGTTCCTGTTGCTCGGGGAGCATGGCTGGGAATAGTGCGGTAAATAAAAGGCCAAGAGCGGAATGTTAACAGCCGGCGGCCTTGCCTAGGAAAAACGCGGCATGGCGAGGCGGGCAGGCACCGGATGGGTTATCCAAAACCATCTTTTCAGCACGCCTTCCCCCTGATACGTGTCGTAGCTTAGCCGGCCGAGGCTTCCGCCATAATGTGGCGAACCACATCACACGGAGCACGGAGAGCCATGATCGTCACCTTCAGATCCAAAGCCGCCGGGGAAATCATCATGCTCGGCGAGCATGCCAAACCGTTGCTCGAGCTGGCCGGCAAGCTCCCGGAAATCGCCGCCGGCACCCGGGGCGTCTTCACCCCTGAACAACTGCCCGACGCCATTCGCCGCATCGAGGCCGCGATAGGCGGCGAACGCGAACCCCGCTTCGACGAGAGCGACCCCGAAGAAAAGGAAAAGGCTGCGCGCTATGTTGGCCTGCGCCAGCGCGCATTTCCGCTCCTGGACATGCTCCGAAAAGCGCAGGCCAAGAACGTCAACGTCACCTGGGAAGCCTGAGGAGCGCCGCAATGACCCGCCCGCCATGGCAAGACGTGCTCGATTTTTGGTTCCTGCCGCCGGACGATCCGGGCTACCTGAAACCGCGCCATGTCTGGTTCCAGAAGAACCCTGAGTTCGACGAGGAAATACGCGCCCGCTTCCAGCCCAGGGTCGAACAGGCCGTGGCAGGCGGGCTGCGCGAGTGGAAACGCGAGCTGGGGGGCGCCCTGGCGCGCATCGTGCTGCTGGACCAGTTCACCCGCAACATTTGGCGCGGCACGCCGCGGGCCTTTGCCGGAGACCCAGAAGCCTTGCGCGACGCCCTCGAGTTGATCGATTCCGGCAAATACCTGCAGCTGCCGCCCGTACAGCGGGAGTTCGTCTATCTCCCGCTGATGCACAGCGAAAACCTCACCATCCAGGAGCGCTGCGTGGCCCTCTACGCCACGCTGGCACAAGAGCACCCCGCTTCCCAAAACTCACTGGAGTTCGCCATCCGCCATCGGGACATCGTGGAACGCTTCGGGCGCTTCCCCCACCGCAACGCCATACTCGGACGGGCGAACACGCCCCAGGAATCGGAGTTCTTGAAACAACCTGGGTCGGGGTTCTGACCGGACGCCGGGGGCAGGGCGGGCCCGCCCCCTTCGATCACACGCTGACTTCCGCCAACTTCGCTCCGGCCATCTGCGCGGACCGGCCGCTGGCCTGGAGATGGCGGTTGACGGCGCTCAACACCGCCTTGAAGGATGCAGTGACGATGTCGCTGTCTACCCCTACGCCGAAGCCTGTCGGCGCATCGCCGATGCGCACCTCCACATAGCAAGCGGCCGAGGCGTCGGCGCCCACGCCGATGGAGTGCTCGTGGTAATCCATCAGCCGCATCGGCATGCCGAGCGCCTGGACGAATGCGTCGATGGGCCCGTTGCCGGAACCGACCAGCGTCCGGGGCTGGCCGTCGACGAGGACGTCGACCTCCACCCGCACGCCTTCATCGATGCTGGCCATGCGGTGCCGCACGAAACGGTAGGGATCGTGCCGGTCGAGGTATTCGCGGCTGAAGATCGCGTAGACGTCGGAGGCCGTGACCTCGCGGCCGGTCTCGTCGGTCACGCGCTGGATGGCGCGGCTGAACTCGATCTGCAGGCGCCGCGGCAGATCCAGGCCGTACTCCTGCTGCAAGAGATAAGAAACGCCACCCTTGCCCGACTGGCTGTTGACGCGGATCACCGCGTCATAGCTGCGCCCGACGTCGGCCGGGTCGATGGGCAGGTACGGTACCTCCCAGATATCGCCCGGCTTGCGCTGCGCGAAGCCCTTCTTGATTGCATCTTGGTGCGATCCGGAAAACGCGGTGAACACGAGGTCGCCCACGTACGGATGGCGCGGATGCACTGGCAGCTGGGTGCAGTATTCGACGCAGCGACGCACGTCGTCGATGTCGGAAAAGTCCAGCCCCGGCGAGATGCCCTGGCTGTACAGGTTCATGGCCAGCGTCACGAGGTCCACGTTGCCCGTGCGCTCGCCGTGGCCGAACAGGCAGCCCTCGATGCGCTCGGCGCCCGCCAGCACAGCCATCTCGGCCGCAGCCACCGCGGTGCCGCGGTCATTGTGCGGATGCACGCTGAGGATGATGCTGTCGCGGTTGGCGAGGTTGCGGTGCATCCACTCGATCTGGTCGGCGTAGACGTTGGGCATCGCGCATTCGACCGTGGCGGGCAGGTTCAGGATGATCTTGCGATTGGGCGTCGCGCCCCACGCCTCGACCACCGCGTCGCAGACTTCCTTGGCGAAGTCGAGTTCCGCCGAGCTGAACACCTCGGGCGAATACTGGTAGACCCACTCGGTCTCGGGCCGCGCGTCGGTGAGCTCCTTGATGAGGCGGGTGCCCGCCAACGCAATCTGCTTGACCTCTTCGCGCGACATGCCGAACACGATTCGGCGGAAAGCGGGCGCGATGGCGTTGTACATGTGCACGATGACGCGCCGGCCGCCCTCGACCGACTCGATCGTGCGGCGAATGAGGTCTTCGCGCGCCTGGGTCAGCACTTCGATCGTGACGTCCTCCGGCACGCGGTTCTGGTCGATCAGCCCCCGGATGAAGTCGAAGTCCGTCTGCGACGCCGAGGGAAATCCCACCTCGATCTCCTTGAAGCCGATCTCCACGAGCTTCTCAAACAGGCGGGTCTTGCGTTCGCCGTTCATGGGCTCGATCAAGGCCTGGTTGCCGTCGCGCAGGTCGGTGCTCATCCAGATCGGCGCCTTGGTCATGCGACGGTTGGGCCAGGTACGCTCGGCAAAGTCGTAAGCGGGGAACGGGCGGTATTTCGCCTCGGGATTCTTCAACATCATGGATTGCTCCTGCTACTGCGAACTCGGGAAAAGGAACGGATGAACCGTAGGTGTGGCCGAGTTATGGCTGCCGAGCTGCCACGGGGCTCTAGGCCCGGCAACCGATCGGTAGTAGTAGCGAGGAAGCAATGAGGGCGACGATCGCGCGCACGCCGGCACCCAGCGCGGCTTGGCGCTGGATGGCGGTGGGACGGATGGCGGTAGCGGCCATGGTTGCGATCGTGCAGGGAAGGGTTCGTGCTGAATTGAACCTTTAGTCAAACACAATTCCGCGCGGCTGGCAAGCCCGCCCGGCCAAAGCGTGGCTTTTCGACAGGAGCCCAGGGCGCAGCGGCAAGGCGCAAGCGGGGCCGGCACCTGCGCGGCTGCCCCCCGGGACGCCAGCGGGAACTCCTCGTCATGTGCGGCACAAAGTCAGGTGTGCCCGCGAGGCCCGCCGGGGTCCAGGCAGCCATGAGCCGTCCCGGCCGCCCGCGGCAGGTCATGTGCAGAATAGGGGTCTTGAAAAACCAGAAGCCGTCCCGAGATTGGGTTCAGGGGATGCCGTAGTCGGGTCCCTCGAGTGAAACTTGCTGATAATCAGGAGGTTCCAATATGAACGCTACATTCTCTCTGGCGCCTTTGTTCCGCCATTCCGTCGGTTTCGACCGCTTCAACGATTTGTTCGAGTTCGCCCTGCGCAATGACTCGGGCAGCTCTTATCCGCCGTACAACGTCGAGAAACACGGCGATGACGACTACCGCATCGTGATCGCGGCTGCCGGCCTGCGCGAAAGCGACCTGGACGTCCAGGTGGACCGCGACGTGCTGACCGTGACGGGCGGCCGGCGCGAAAAGAACGACGAGAAGGTCACTTATCTGCACCAAGGCATCGCGCAGCGCGCGTTCAAGCTGTCGTTCCGCCTGGCCGACCACATCGAAGTACGCGGCGCCCATCTCGAGAACGGCCTGCTGCACATCGACTTGGTGCGCAACGTACCGGAAGAAGCGCGGCCCAAGCGCATCGCCATCAGCAGCGCGGGTGCGCAGCCCCAGCAACAGGCCGTCCTGGCTAACGCCGCCTGAGCGTACCGCGGCGTAAGTGCGCCGGCCCGCGAGGGCCGGCCTTCGCTGCGGCCAGGCACTCTGGCGCAACGGCTTCCCACGCCGGCATCGACCGGCCAAGGGAGGCCGTTTTCGTTCTTGCCCGCCGCGGTGCGACGAGGCCAAGCCCGCCCTCATGGACTTGCCCAGACCTGGGGACCGCGCGGCGTATCGATCCGATAGTCGGTGTACGGCCATTGCAGCAAATGCGCGCCCAGCCGCCTGGCCGCCGCCACCGGATCGCGCGGATCGCGGGCGACCTCGCCTCGACGGTTACCCGAACCATGCACGTAGCCGACGAAGGCCGAATGGGTGTACCGGGCAAACTCCTGCAATTGCTGCACAATGCCGAGCCCCACGCCGGGGTAGCTTTCCTCCGAAGCAAGCGTCAGCCCAAAACGCTTTCCCTGCATGCGCGCGAGCACGTCGGCATGGTGGGGATAGGTGTCTGAGTAATAGGTGAACGAACGATCGAAGAAGGCCTTGGTCTGCGCCGACATGCCGTACCAATAGATGGGCGTGCAGAACACCACGCCCGCCGCGGGCAGGAACTCCTCGAGGAAAAGCTCGGCATACCGGTCTTGGGGCGGCACCGAATGGCTCGTACGATCGCCGAGGAACCCGCCCAGATAGTCATCCAGGAAACGCAGGCGGGCCGATGCGCCCGCCTCGCGCGCCCCTTCTTCGACGGCCCGGGCGAGCAGGGCGCTATTGCCGTCCCGCCGCGGGCTGCCCACGAGTATCAAGATGTCATGAGATGAGTTCATTTCATTGCTCCCTTGGTCAAGAATTGTCCGTTTGGCCAGTTCCCGAAAATTTACGGAGCATTCCGTCCGTTGGCGAGTGAGCTTCTTTCAAATAAGATGAAATGAATTCACCCTCATCGCTGCAACCATGTTCGCCGGATTACCGCTGAACGCGCTCCGCACCTTTGAAGCAGCCGCCAGGTTGCGCAGCTTCAAGCGTGCAGCCGAGGAGCTTCACGTCACGCCTACCGCCGTGTCTCACCAAATCCGCGCGCTGGAACGTCACCTGGGGCTGCCCCTTTTCGAACGCCGCGCAGGCGGCGTTGCGCTTGCGGCGGAGGGCACGCGGCTTTTCCATGCCGTGCACGGCGCCTTGCTGAACGTCAGCCAGGCCATCGATGCCTTGAAGCCGCGGCCAAGCAGCGGTGCGGTCACGGTAACGACCACCCATTCGTTCGCCGCCCTATGGCTGGTGCCGAGGCTCGGGCGCTTCTATCAGCAATATCCGGACTACGAAGTCCGCATCGACACGACCGCCCGTGTCGTCGATCTCCTGGAAGACGCCAACGTGGACATCGCCATCCGCTACGGAACGCGCGACTATCCTGAATTGGTCACCGGCGCGATCCTGGACGAAGCCTTCGGCGTCTACGGCGCACGCAGCCTGGTTGGAGGAGGCATCCCGGAAAAACCTACGCTGATCTCCGTGCACTGGCGCGACTCCACGCTCTACGAGCAGGGCTGGAGGCGTTGGTGCGACGCGGCCGGCTTGCCGTGGATGCGAGGCCGACCCTCGATCCGGCGCTACCAGGAAGAGCACTATGCATTGCAAGCCGCCATCGCGGGGCAGGGGCTGGTGCTGGCGAGCTCGGTCATGGCCTCGGACGCCGTCGCCCAAGGCTTGCTCTTCCCTTTCCTCCCTCACGTAACGGTACCGGGCGCGCGCTACGCAGCCTTGTGCGCCCCGGGGCGCGAACGCCACCCGCCGGCGCGCGCCTTGCTCGACTGGCTCAAGCGGGAGTTCACGGCGAGTGCCGGACAGCCGCGCAAGCAAAGCACCGGCCGGCGGCCGCGCTGAATGCATGCGGAGGAGCCGCTCACGCCGCGGCCATGACACAATCCGCCCCATGCGCACATTTTTTCTCTTTGTGGTCACCGCGATCGCCGAAATCGTCGGCTGCTACTTGCCATATCTCTGGCTGCGCCAAGGGCGCTCGGCCTGGCTCCTGCTCCCTGCGGCGGCCGGCCTCACCCTGTTTGCATGGCTGCTGAGCCTGCATCCGACTGCCGCAGGGCGCACGTATGCCGCCTATGGCGGCGTCTACATTGGCGCCGCGCTGCTCTGGCTGTGGGCGGTGGACGGCGTCAGGCCGACGTCGTGGGACATCGCCGGCGCGCTCGTCGCCCTGGCTGGCATGGGCATCATCATGTTCCAGCCGCGATGAATTCGTGCCACGCGCTTCCCTTCAGGTAGAATCCCCGCTGGGTGTCGTGCTCTTCCTTGCACGACAGGATTCACGCGCAGGTCGGGCCGCCGCGCGACAATTCCTGTTCGCATGGATCGACCACATGCCCCCAAGCCCCGACCTGCCACGCGCCCAGCTCATCACTGAACGCGCCCTTGCCACGCTGAACCGATTTCTCCACGTCGAAGCCGTCAGCGGCATCGTGCTCCTGATCGCCGCCGCCGTGGCATTGACCTGGGCCAACTCCCCGCTGGCCGCCGGCTACCATCACTTCTGGCACACGCCTATCTCCATCGGGTTGGGATCGTTCACCATTTCCCAGCCTCTCCACTTCTGGATCAACGATGGGCTGATGACCGTGTTCTTCCTGGTCGTCGGGATGGAGATTCGACGTGAGATGCATGAAGGCGCGCTGAGCAACCTGCGCCAGGCCAGCCTGCCTATCGCCGCAGCCCTCGGCGGCGTCATGGTGCCCGCGTTGATCTATTTGGCGCTGAATGCGGATCCGGTGCGACAGAACGGCTGGGCCGTGCCGACCGCAACGGACATCGCGTTCGCCGTCGGCGTCCTCGCCCTCCTAGGCCGTTCCATACCGGGCAACCTACGCATCTTCCTGCTGGCCCTTGCCGTCATCGACGACATCATTGCGGTACTCATCATCGCGCTGTTCTATTCGGGCGGACTCGATTACGGCGGGTTCGCCTTGGCGGGCGCCGGGCTCGTGCTGGTGCTCGCCTTACAACGCATGGGCATCGGCTCGGCGTTCGCATATGTCTTGCCGGGCGCCATCGTCTGGACCGGCATCCTCATGACGGGTGCCCATCCCACACTGGCCGGCGTCGTTCTTGGCCTTTTGACGCCGGTCGTCCCGATGCGGATGCGGGAGCGCCCGCTGGAGGTCGTTTCGCGCATCGCCAACCAACTGACCGGGCGCCACGCCGAGGCCGGCTCGCAACTGCTCGCAGGCCCGCTGCGCGAGCTGCGCCTTGCCCAGCGCGAACTGCTGCCGCCCATCGTACGGGTGCAAGCTGCGCTTCATCCGTGGGTGGCATACTGCGTGATGCCGCTCTTCGCGCTGGCGAATGCCGGCGTCACCCTGGATGGCATAGACCTGGCCGCCGGGGGCACACAGTGGGTCCTGGCCGGCGTCGTACTTGCGCTCGTGATAGGCAAGCCCGTGGGAGTCGTCACCGTAAGCTGGGCCATGGTGCGCCTCGGGTGGTGCGCGCTTCCCCCGGGCGTGACGGGAGCCGGCATTGTGCTGGTGGGGCTGCTGACCGGAATAGGTTTCACGATGTCAATCTTCATCGCCATGCTGGCCTTCGCCGATGACGCGCTACTCGGCGCCGCGAAACTCGGGGTGCTGGCGGGGTCGTGCCTCGCGGCGCTGTTGGGACTGGGCTGGGGCGTGCTTTACGCCCGGCGGCAACGCAGGGATGCCGGCTTGCCCCGCTGAGCCGAGGCTTCGCTGGAGGCATGCACCGCGGATGCAAGGTCCGCCAGCGCAACGCTTGCATGCTCACCGGCCAAGCGGTACGGCCGGCCCGCCCCTCATCCCGCCACGAACCCGGCTCGCTGCGGCCACGTATTCACGAACGCATGAATGCTGCGTTCACCATAGACGCCGGCGCGGGTGAACGGCTCGTTCTCCAGCCAGGCCAGCGCGTCTGCCTCGCTATCGAAGTCGATCACGAGCAGGCTGCCGACGAAGTCCTCAGGCCCGCCTCCGCCGAGCAAGGGGCCGGCAAACGCGATCCGGTCGCCGACGCCCGCCAGGTACTGTTTATGTTCTGGCCGAAGGCGCGCCCTCAGGGCAGGCGTATCGGGGGTCTTCTTATCGAGCAGATGGAAAACGAACAACACGGCAGTCCTCCTTGGGGGTGATGTGGCTTGGGCTTCCAGCGAGGCCTCGTCGCAAAGCCGGCGAAGCGCTCGCCATCTTCGAGGCCACGCCCACATCCGTCAAGCGCGGCCCGCCCGCACGGCTCACAAACTCGACATCAGCGCCCGCCGCAACTCATCTTCGCTGCGGCCGCTGCGCGCCGCGTAGTCGGCCAGCTGGTCTTCGCCGATCTTGCCCACGTTGAAGTACTGGGAAGCAGGATGGCTGAAGTAAAAGCCCGATACCGCGGCGGCGGGATACATGGCGAGGCTCTCGGTCAGCTGCATCCCGATTTCCTCGCAGGCCATGACACGGAACATATCGCGTTTGACGGTGTGCTCCGGACATGCGGGATAGCCAGGCGCGGGCCGGATGCCTCGATAGGATTCCTTGATGAGTTGTTCGTTGCTCAGGTTTTCGTCCGGCGCGTAACCCCAGAGATCCTTGCGGACCCGCTCGTGCAGGGCTTCGGCGAAAGCTTCGGCCAGGCGGTCTGCGATGGCCTTGAGCATGATGCTCGAGTAGTCGTCGTGTTGCTTCTGGAACTCGGCTTCCCACTTCTCGATGCCCAGGCCGCTAGTGACGGCAAACATGCCGATGTAGTCGGCGATGCCGCTGGACTTGGGCGCGATGAAATCCGCAAGGCATTTATTGTCCACGCCTTCGCGCTTGGCGGTCTGCTGGCGCAGGTTGCGCCAGGTAAAGAGCACCTGCTCGCGCGACTCATCGGCGTAAATCTCGATGTCGTCATCATTGACGGTGTTGGCCGGGTAAAAGGCCACGACCCCGTTGGCGGTCAGCCAACGGTTTTCGATCACGCGCTTGAGCAAGGCCTGGCCATCCGCATAAACCCTGCGGGCCGAGTCGCCCACGACGGCGTCGTCCAGGATGGCGGGGAATGAGCCATGCAAATCCCAGGTCTGGAAGAACGGCTGCCAGTCGATGTAGCGCGCAATCTCAGCCAGGTCGAAGTTCTTGAAGGCCCGGCGGCCGATGAACTTGGGGCGCGGCGGCTGGTAGCCTTCCCACGCGATGGCCGGCTTGTTGGCGCGCGCCTCGGCCAGGGAAATCAGCGGCGTCGCCTTGCGGTTGGCGTACTGTTCGCGCACGCGCTCGTATTCCGCCTTGATGTCGGCCACGTACTGCGCAGCCTGGTCCGAGACCAGGCTCTGCGCCACGCCCACCGAGCGGCTGGCGTCGGTCACGTAAATAACCGGCCCCTCGTAGTGCGGCGCGATTTTTACCGCCGTATGCACCCGGCTCGTCGTGGCGCCGCCGATCAACAGCGGCACCTTGCGCTCGCGGAAATACTCGTCACGCTGCATTTCGGCGGCGACATAGGCCATCTCCTCGAGGCTGGGCGTGATCAGTCCCGAGAGCCCGATGATGTCGGCTTTCTCTTCCTTGGCCTTGGCCAGGATCTCCGCGGCCGGCACCATGACGCCCATGTTGACGACCTCGAAGTTATTGCACTGGAGCACGACGCTCACGATGTTCTTGCCGATGTCGTGCACGTCGCCCTTGACGGTGGCGATGACGATCTTGCCCTTGGAGCGCACGTCGCCGCCTGCCGCCTGGATCTGGCGCTTCTCTTCCTCGATGAAGGGGATCAGGTGGGCCACGGCTTGTTTCATCACCCGGGCCGATTTCACCACCTGCGGGAGGAACATCTTCCCCGAACCGAACAGGTCGCCGACGACGTTCATGCCGTCCATCAGCGGCCCCTCGATCACCTCGATGGGACGACCGCCGCGCGCGGCCACGGCCTGCCGCGCCTCCTCGGTATCTTCGACGATGTAGGTGCTGATGCCATGTACCAGGGCGTGCGTGAGCCGCTCGGCATAGGGTAGGCTGCGCCAGGCGAGGTCCTCTTCCTTCTTGGTGCTGGAGCCCTTGATCGTCTCGGCGAATTGCACGAGCCGTTCGGTCGGCGTGCGATCATCGTTCGGGTCCTTGCGGCCGAGCGGTTCGCGGCGGTCCAACACCACATCTTCCACGAGGTCCCGCAGTTCGGGATCCAGGTCGGCATACACGCCCAGTTGGCCGGCATTCACGATGCCCATGGTCAGCCCGGCGCGAATGGCGTGGTACAGGAAGACCGTGTGGATGGCCTCGCGCATGGGTTCGTTGCCCCGGAACGAGAAGCTGACGTTGGAAATGCCGCCGGAGACCTTGGCGTATGGGAGGTTCTCGCGGATCCAGCGCGTGCTCTCGATGAAATCGACGGCATAGTGATTGTGCTCGTCGATGCCGGTGGCGATGGCAAAAACGTTCGGGTCGAAGATGATGTCTTCCGGCGGGAAGCCCACTTCCTCCACCAGCAGCTTATAGGCGCGACTGCAAATGTCGATCCGGCGCTGCAGCGTGTCGGCCTGCCCCTGCTCGTCGAAGGCCATGACCACCACCGCCGCGCCGTAGCGCCGGCACAGCCGCGCCTGGCGCAGGAAAGGCTCGACGCCCTCCTTCATGGAGATCGAATTAACGATGGCCTTGCCCTGTACGCATTTCAGGCCCGCCTCGATTACGCTCCACTTCGAGCTATCGATCATGACCGGCACGCGCGAAATGTCGGGCTCGGAGGCAATCAGGTTCAGGAAGCGCCTCATGCTGGCTTCAGAATCCAGCATGGCCTCGTCCATGTTGACGTCGATGATCTGGGCGCCGTTCTCGACCTGCTGGCGCGCCACGGCCAGCGCCTCATCGAACTTCTCCTCGCGGATCAGGCGCGCGAACATCTTGCTGCCCGTCACATTGGTGCGCTCTCCCACGTTGACGAACAGCGAGTCATCGTCGATGTTCAGCGGCTCGAGCCCAGAAAGCCGCAACTTGACCTCGACCGCCGGCGGCTGGCGCACCGGCAGGTTCGCCACCTTTTCCGCAATGGCGCGGATATGGTCCGGCGTCGTACCGCAGCAGCCGCCCACAACGTTGACGAAACCTGCCCGGGCAAATTCTTCCAGGAGGCGCGACGTGTCTTCCGGCGTCTCGTCGAAGCCGGTCTCGCTGAGGGGATTCGGCAGGCCTGCGTTCGGATAAACGCAGACAAAGGTATCGCAGATCTTGGATAGCTCGGCGATGTACGGCCGCATCAGCGCCGCGCCCAGCGCGCAGTTCAACCCGATGGTGATGGGACGAGCATGGCGCACCGAATTCCAGAAGGCCTCGACCGTCTGGCCCGACAAAATGCGCCCCGAGGCGTCCGTGACCGTGCCGGAAATCATGACCGGCAAGCGCTCGCCGCGGGCCTCGAACACCTCTTCGACGGCGAAAATGGCCGCCTTCGCGTTCAAGGTATCGAAAATGGTTTCGATCAGGACGAGGTCGATGCCGCCATCCAGCAAGCCGTTCAGCTGCTCGGCATAGGCGGCCCGCAGTTCGTCGAAGGTCACGTTGCGCGCCGCCGGATCATTGACGTCGGGCGAAATCGACGCCGTCTTCGGCTGGGGGCCCAGCGCGCCCGCCACGAAACGCGGCCGCTCGGGCGTGCTGAACTCGTCGCAAGCCTGGCGCGCCAGCTTGGCCGCCGCCACGTTGAGCTCGTAGGCGAGGCCGGACAAATCGTAGTCAGCCTGGGCGATGGAGGTCGCGCCGAAGGTATTGGTCTCGATCACATCTGCGCCTGCCGCCAGATAGGCGCGGTGAATCTCCAGGACGACGTCCGGGCGGGTCAGGCACAGGAGCTCATTGTCGCCCTTCAGGTCTTTGCCGTGGCCGGCGAAGCGCTCCCCGCGGAAGGCCGCCTCATCCAGCTTATGGCGCTGGATCATCGTTCCCATCGCGCCGTCCAGGACCAGGATGCGCTCGGTCAACAGCCGCGCGAACTCGGCGCCGCGGGTATAGGAAGAGGGAGGATAGGGCAGGGTCGGAAACGGCATGTGCAGCGGCCTCGGAAGTCAGCCGGGAGAAAACCCGCGCGGGCGGCGCAGGTTCTCAGCCGCACAGGCGCGCCGGGTGTAGGCGAATCTGGGATTTTAGCAAGGATGCGCGCCCGGCCCAGCGGCGCGCATCAATGCAACCGCCGGCCCAAGCGCTTGAACCCGAAAGGCGTGATGCCGTCCATGTTGAAAATGGGCTCGGAGCTGGCCCGCACGCGGCGGCGGATTTGCAGGTCGGGCACGGACGGCTCAGGCTTCGTTTCGGCCGTCCCTTCGCCGCGCCAGGCCGCCGCGGCCGCTTCCACCACCTCGGCGATCTCCTGCGAACGATCGAATTGGGCGCGCAGCCATTTGACGTCTCCGCCATGCTTGAAGACATCGGCACGCAGCGCCTCCAGCATCTCGGCGGTACCGAGCTCGCGGGCCGCCGGCATCACCTTGTCGAAGGTCATTCGCACATGATCGCCCAGGCGCACGCGGCCAGCTTGGGGATCGACGTAGTGGCCGTGCAAGCCGAAGCGGGTCGCCTGGAAGCGATTGGTGCGATAGGCCATCCAAGCCTTGCGGTCAGGCATGGGCTCGTCGGCCAGCGTCGCGCCGAGCGCCTGCGCGAAGGCTGCCAACTGGCACGCCTTCTCCACGGTAAGCGGCGTGTCGCAGACCCGGATTTCCGCGGTGCCGAACTCGGGCTTGGGCCGCACGTCCCAGTACAGATCCTTGATGCTTTCGATCAAGCCACCGGCGTGCAGCTCCGCAAAATAGGCCTCGAACCCGTGCCAGTCCACGACTTCCGGCGGCAGGTGGCCGCACATGGGGAAGGCGTTCAAAGCGTTCAGGCGACTGCAGGCGAATTGGGTATCCACCCCTTCGAAATACGGCGAAGAAGCCGACAAGGCGATGAAGTGCGGAACGTAGGGCGAGAGCTTCTGGGTCAACTCAATGGCGGCATCCCCGTTCTCCACGCCCAGGTGAATATGCTGCCCGAAGACAGTGAACTGGCGGGCCAGGTAACCATACGTCTCGGACAGGTACTGGAAGCGCGGGGAGTCGAAGATTGCCCGGTCATGCCAACGCATGAAGGGGTGGGTGCCGCCTCCGGCCACCCGCACGCCCACGGCGTCGGCAGCCTCGACCAGGAGGTCCCGCATGCTGCGCATTTCGTCCAACAGGCGTTTCGGATCGGTATGGACCGAAGAGTTGAGTTCGATCATCGACCGGGTGATCTCGGGCTTAACCCGGTCGGCATAGGGATGGTTGGCGATCTGAGCCAGCAATTCTTCGGCTGCGCCCTTCAAGTCGAACGTCTGCGGATCGACGATCTGCAACTCGAGCTCGATGCCCAAGGTATTGGGACGGGATGCCGTGAATGCGATGGACTGCATCGGAGTCTCCTTTGGAATGTCGCCGGGTGATCGACCCGGCCGGGGCGACGCCGGACGCAGGATATGCGTCATAGGCCAGCATCACGAAGTGTCGGGCGAGTTTAGCAGCGAGTTTTCGCGAGATCGACGGAAATCACCGACGTTAAGTGTTTCCCCCTGCGATGCCACGAATACGGGGCGTCCTCTCGTGAGTAGCCACTAACAAAGCAGGAAAAATCAGGGGGATCCGGCCCAAACACCGGCGCACGCCCGATGAACAAAGGAGGCCGAGGGGCGGCCACAACGACGAAGCAACCCGAAAATTCCGTAAGTGGCCGCGTTTTTATTGATAGTGATTACTTACAAATAAAACGCCGGCATAAAGCCGGCGGCTGGCGTCAGTGCAGCGTCAGGGGATGGTGCATGTAGGCATCGAACTGGCTCAGGAATTCGTCCACGTCTTCCATGGTAGGTTCGGTGGCAATCAATTCCCGCACCCGCGTCCGGAACTGTTCTGCCGTCTCTCCTGCTATATAGACTTCACGGCGCGATTGCTTGTCGACGATTTCGAAGCCCCCCGCGCCGGACGCCCCATCGAGCTGGGCGAACTCCACGACGACATAATTGGGGCTGTTGTAAATCATTTCCATGGTCTGGCTCCTGAAAACAGGGGTCTGACCGACCGCCTGCGTACTAGATTGGTGCCTATTTTTGGAAATCAAGGGGATCAACCGGATTGATTCCGGCTATCGGCTTAACGCTCGATGCTCGATGCCCCGGGGTGGTCCTCGTAAAGCTTCACCGCTCCTGCAAAACCTGGTCCGTTCAATTGCCTCCTCAGTTCGGCCAAATGCCGCCCATCACTGACTTCTATCCACAGCCTCGCCGGGCGGACTTGCCTGATCAATCGCGCGACGGTCACCCGCAGCGGCAATTGCCCCACGCAACAAACGCACCCGGCCGCCAGCTGTACCATTTCGACTCCCGGAGGGGCGGTTAAAGTTCCCGGTCCCCCTTCCACGATGACGGCTTGCCGCCCTTCGCTCCGATGAGTCGCCGCTTGCTGCAAGGCTCCACTTACCCCTTCTCGTAAGTGAGCACCAACAATCAGCATGACGGGCACAGGGGCATTCATCTGCGCCAGAACGCCCGCGTAAACAACACCAGCACTGCGAACAGCTCCAATCGGCCGATGAGCATGGCAATCGTACAAATCCAGGTCTGCGCATCCGTCAAGACGGCGAAGGTACTGGCCGGGCCGACGGCACCCAAGCCGGGGCCCGTATTGCTGAGGCTGGCGAGGACGGCGGTGAAGGCCGCCACGGGTTCCAGGCCCGTGTACAGCATGCCCATGGTCAACGCCATGAGCGAGGCCCAGTAAAGCAGCATGAATGCCATGACCGAAAACACCACGCGATTGGGGACCGGCAGGCCGTTCATGTGCACGGGATGGATGGCCCGCGGGTGGAGGATGTGAATGAATTCGCGGCGCGCCTGTTTCACCAGAATCACCACCCGGATCATTTTTATCCCGCCCCCGGTCGAGCCGGCGCACGTCACGAAACAGGACAGTACCAGCATCCAGACAGGAGCAAAAATTGGCCAAACGGAGTAGTCAGTACTCACGAATCCCGTCGTGGTCGCTACCGATACCGTATTGAACAGCGCATAACGCAGGGCCGTCCAAAAGGAATCGTACGTCCCCCGCACGAGCAGCAGCGCGGTAATGAGTGCGACCGAAATCGCCAACACGGCGAGATACGCCTGGGCTTCGGTGCTGCGGGCATACGGCTCGAGGCTGCGGCGGCGGAATGCCTGGAAATGCAGCGTGAAACTAATGCCGGCCACGACCATGAACACCACGGCCACCAGCTCGACCGCCGGCGACGAGAAAGCGGCAAAACCCGCATCGCGCGTCGAAAATCCCCCCAGGGCAACGGTGGAAGCCATGTGGCAATACGCTTCGTACCAGTTCAGTCCGGCCGCCCTGTACGCCAGGACGCAAGCCAGGGACAGCAGCATGTAAATGGCGTACAAACCCTTGGCGGTACCCGTGATCCGCGGCGTGAGCTTCTCGTCCTTCATGGGGCCCGGGGTTTCGGCCCGGAATATCTGGCTGCCGCCGGCCCCAAGCATGGGCAGGATGGCAACGGCAAGCACCAGGATGCCCATGCCTCCTATCCAGTTCAGCGTGCAGCGCCAGACGTTAATGGACGGAGGCAGCGCATCCAGGCCCGTCAGGACGGTGGCGCCAGTCGTCGTCAATCCGGACATGGCCTCGAAATAGGCGTCGGTGATCGACAGTGGCATGCCCGCTTGGCGGTAATAAAAAACCAGCGGCAGCATGGCGATCACCGCCAAGACCGTCCACACGAGCGAGACCAGCAGATACCCATCCCGGGGCGTCAACTCGCGCCGTCGGCTTCGGGTCGCCAGGCTCAACAGCGCCCCGGCCGCCAAACCAGCGACCAAGGCCCGGATGAAGGCATCCTTGGCGCCGTCTGCGAAGACGAAGGACGCGGCCAGGGGAATCGCCATGGTCATCGAGAACAGGACGATGACCAGGCCCAGGACGTGCAAGACCGGAAGCAGTTTGCGCATGACTGGGCGGTCCGGGTCAGAAGAAGGTCGCCGAGACCTGGAAGAGTTTCTCCACCTGCGCAATCAACCGCTGGTTCGCCACGAACACGATGACGTGGTCGTCGGGTTCGATGACGGTATCGTGGTGGGCCATCAAGACTTCCTCATGGCGCACGATGGCGCCTATCGTCGCACCGGCAGGCAGGTTGATGTCCTCGATGCGGCGGCCGACCACTTGGGAGGACTTGGCGTCGCCGTGGGCGATCGCCTCCAAGGCCTCGGTGACACCGTGCCGCAGGCGATGGACGGCGACGACGTCACCGCGGCGGACGTACCGGAGCAGTTCGCCGATAGTCGCCTCCGACGGAGAGATCGCGATGTCGATGCGGCCACCCTCCATCAGCTCCCCATAACTCTTGCGGCCGATCAGGGCGATCACCCGGCGCGCCCCCATCCGCTTGGCGAGCAGCGACGACATGATGTTGTCTTCATCATCGCTGGTCAGCGCGAGGAATAGATCCATTTCGGCGACGTTCTCTTCCTCGAGCAGATTCTCGTCGGTGGCGTCGGCATTCAGGATAAGGACGCGGCTGGGAAGCTGGGTAGCCAGCAATTCGCACCGCCTGCGGTTTTGCTCGATGATCTTGACGTCGCAGTGGTCACCGATGCTCTTGGCCAACCTCAGCCCGATATTGCCCCCGCCGGCGATCATCACGCGCTTGACGCGCTTGTCGCTCTCCCGCAGCTCGCGGATGATGGCGCGCACGTGGCGCGTATCGGCCAGGAACAAGACCTCGTCGGCCGGTTCGATGCAGGTGTCGCCGTCGGGCTTGACCAGGCGGCCGTTCCGGAAAATCGCAATGATGCGGACGTCGGCGGCGGGCAAGCGGTCGCGCAGGCTCTGGATGGGCTGGCCGGCCAACGGACTGCCTGCGGCGGCCCGCACGGTAACGGCACACACCCTGCCGCCTGCAAATTCCACCACTTGCAAGGCTTCCGGGATCTCGACCAGCTTCTCGATATAGCGCGTGACACTGCGCTCGGGGCAGATCAAGTGATCGACATCGAACCCGTCCTCGCCCATCAGTTCCTCATGGTCGAGGAACTCCGACGACCGGACCCGGGCGATGCAGCGCGGCACGTTAAACACGCGCTTGGCAAGCTTGCACGCCACGAGATTGGTCTCGTCGGCAGTGGCGCAGGAAATGAACAGATCGGCGTCTGCGGCGCCGGCTTCCTGCAAGGTAGAAATATGCGTGCCGTTGCCCATCAGCCCGCGCAAGTCCAGGCGGTCCTGCAGCATCGCCAGCCGGGCGCCATCCGTGTCGATGACCGTGATGTCGTTGTGCTCGGACACCAAGTTCTCGGCAACGCTGGTCCCCACTTGCCCCGCGCCGAGTATCAGAATCTTCATGTCACTTATCCACCGCGAGGGCTCGCCTGCATCGCCGTTTACGGCCAGATTGCACTCGCAAAAAACACTGCTCCGGCCCGCCACCCACTCCCGATCCGGGCGATTGCGGCCCGCTTCCCCGGTTCGCCGCCTTGCGGCTCAGGCCGCACGAGGCCGGACTGGCTTACGCATTCCGTTTGCGCGACAGCTCGATCCCGAGCTGCTTGAGCTTGCGATACAAGTGGGTGCGCTCCAGGCCTGTCTTGTCTGCCACGCGGGTCATGCTGCCCCCTTCGCGCGCCAGGTGGTGCTCGAAATAGACGCGCTCGAATGCGTCGCGCGCTTCGCGCAGGGGCAGGTCGAGCGAAACGGACAGGAGCGGAGACCGGGCCTGTGCATCGTGCGCGGATGGGGGCGCGCCCGCATTGCGCTCGGCCGGCGATACGAGGCTGGGGCTCGACGCCCGCATGCCGTCGCCTGCGGCCAGGGACGATGCCGGGTAGGGCGACGATGCCGGACGCGCGGCGGCGGGCGCCGGGGGGGGCTTGATGCCGGCGCGCCCGCGCTCGAGCGCCGCGGCGATGGTCTTGAGCAGGCGGGTCATGGTGATGGGCTTCTCGAGAAAGTCGACTGCGCCAATGCGCGTCGCCTCGACCGCGGTGTCGATGGTCGCGTGGCCGCTCATCATGATCACAGGCATGTCGAGCAGGTCTTGCGACGCCCATTCCTTGAGCAAGGTCACGCCATCCGTATCGGGCATCCAGATATCGAGCAGCACCACGTCGGGACGGTGGGCGGCGCGCAGCGCGCGGGCTGCAGCGGCGTTCTCGGCCAAATCGACCGTATGCCCCTCGTCGTAAAGAATCTCCGACAGCAGTTCGCGGATGCCGACCTCGTCGTCAACCACCAAAATTCTGGCCATATCTTAGAAACCTCTGTTACGCAGACTGCGCCCCTGCAGTCTCGGATAAATGCGCGGTGCCATGTGCAGCATCGGTACCCCCGGCGATCCGAGTAAATAGTATAGAGACCATTGCCCCTCCTTCGGGCCGGTTCGCAAGATCAATTCTGCCTCCGTGCTCTTCGACGATTTTCTTGACGATCGCCAACCCGAGGCCCGTGCCGCGCGCCTTGGTCGTAATGTAAGGCTCGAAGGCGCGCTGCAGGATGCGGGCGGCGAAACCGGTTCCGGTGTCGGTCACCATGAACTTGATCGAAGCATGGTCGCGGCCGTCGGGCAAGGGCGTGTTGATGAGCCGGGTGCTGACCGAGATGCGATCGTCCGGTCCCAGCTCCGCCGCTGCCCCCGACTGCCTGGCAGCCTCTTTGGCCTTTTCCTCGATCGCGTCGCGCGCGTTGGCGATCAGGTTGTGGATGACCTGCCGAAGCTGCGTCGCATCGCCGCGTACGCGAGGCAGCCCCGCTTCGAGCTCGACGGCCAGCGCGATGCTGCCCGTGCCGGCTTTCAGCACGCCGCCTGCGGGGTCCCAGCCGTACAGCGTCAATACCTCTGCTACCAGGTCGTTCAGATCGAGCAACTGATGCTGGGCCGGGGGCGTGCGCGCATACTCGCGGAAATCGTCCACCATGCGCTGCATCGAGCTCACCTGGTTGATGATGGTAGTGGTCGACCGCTTCAACATCTCCGCATCGGCCGGAGCCAGCTTATCGGCCAACTTGAGGGCAATGCGTTCGGCAGACAACTGGATGGGGGTCAGCGGGTTCTTGATCTCGTGCGCCAGCCGCCGCGCCACCTCACCCCACGCCACGGCGCGATTCGCAGAAATAACCTCGGTGATATCGTCGAACACTACCACATAGCCCCCGCTGGCACCTGCGACCGGCAAATGCGATCCTCGGGCCAGCAGGGTAATCGTATTGTCGTCCGACGCGAAGCCGGATTTGTTACTTTCTCCCTCGTGCGCGGCATCGGCCGGCGGCGGCCGCACGATCTCGAATTGCTGTTGCCAGTATTGGCGGCCCGTGCCCGCGGCGGCATGCTCGGCGAACGCGGTCCGTATGGTCTGGGCGAAATCCGTCAGGCCGTCGACCGTCTCCAGGGGGCGGCCGGTCACCGCGCGCAGATCCACCCGCAGGATCTGCTGCGCGCCGCGGTTGACCATCGTCACGCGAAACGCCTCGTCGAACACCAGCACCCCCGACGACAAATTCGACAGAATGCTTTCCAGGTACACGTTGCTGCGTTCGAGCTGGCGCCGGTTGCTCTCGACCATGCGCCGCGCCTCCTCGAGCTGGCGCGTCATGGCATTGAAAGAGCGGGTCAGCTGCCCCAGTTCGTCGCGCTGGGGCGGCTCGGGAATAGGGCGATAGTCGCCAACCCCGACCGCCTGGGTGCCTTCGGCCAACCGGAGCAAGGGGCGCACCAGGCGCGAGGACAGCGAGAAGGCCGCCGCGATGGCAGCGAACACCGCCAGCAGCAATGCCAGCGTCAGCGTGATGCCGTACAGCTTGCGCAACCCCACGCGCGAAAGCGAGAGCTCCTGGTAATCCCGGTACCCGCTCTGCACCTCCTCGGCATTGCGCGCGATCTGGTCGGGCACAGCCTGCAGCAGCTGCAAATAGCGCGACTCCGGGACACCGGGCAACTCGAAGCCCCCCAACGGAGCGATCGGCACGATCACGCGCAGCCTCAACGCGCCGCCGTTGGGCGTATCGCGCGTGGTGCCCAACGGCCCCTGCACGCCCTCCAGCGTCGTCGGGCTGGAGGCGCTGTTCGCCTCCGCCGCCGCATACGACCGCGAAATTCTCAATTGCCGCAGGATCTGGGGCGGAGGCGCCTCCGGCACGAGCGAACCGTAGGTATTGGTGGACCAGGCGAGGACCCGCCCGCTGGCGGTGAATACCATGGCCTCCTGCACGCCCACCTGCTCCCGCAAGCGCGTCAGCGACAAACCGATGCTCGCTTCCGGCGTATCGCCCAACTCGATCGACATCGTGCGTGCCTTGGCGTTCATCTCCTGCAGCTGCGAATCCAGCGCGGCCCGGCCGAGGTTCAGCCCCGATTCGAGCGCGGTGTCGACCCGGACATTGAACCAGGATTCGATGGAGCGGGACAGGAACTGCACCGACAGCATGTAGATCAATACCCCGGGCACCACACCCACCAACGCAAACGCGAGGGCGAAGCGCGAGGTCAGCTTGGCGCCGAACTGGCCGCGCCGCAGCTGGCTGCCCAGGCGCACGGCAAGCACGACTACCCAGACGAATAGCACCAGGGCCACGATTGCGTTCAGCCCGAGCAGGAGCGCGTAATGCTCTTCCAGGCGCGACGAGTTGCCGGTAGACCAGGCAAGCAGGAACAAGAGCAGCAGCGCGCTGATGCCTGCCACGCCAAGCAGGACGCGCAAGAAACGGTTCATGAGCCGCACGCGACGGATACGCATCATGGGGACTCCGCGGGCGGCGACAACCCCACCCCGGGGCGATGGCCTGAAGCGGCGCCGGGCAAGGCCAAGCCATGCCCGCCAGGCGAGTCGGCGTTGCCGGAATGACCAGGCCTAGGGCTGTCGTTGGAAGGATGAGGGGCGGGCGACGGCCTGGCTGGAGCCGTCGCGGATTCCTGCGGGTATGACGACGGGGCGGCCTGGCCGGGAGCGGTCGTGGGCGACGCGCCACCTGGCCCTGGTGGCGGCACGGGCGGAGGAGGTAAGCCCGGTTGGGGGGAAGGCGCAGGCGCGGCATTGGCCGGCGCCGATGCCTCCTTGCCGATGCGCACCTCGAACTCCGTCCACGGCGTCGCAAGCGACCAGTCGCTGCTATTGAGCGCATTGACCTGGAACGGCTTGGAAAGCTGCGAAATGTCGAAGCGCACCCTGAGCCGCCCTGCGTAACGTTCCTCGGCGCGCAACTGGTCGCGGTCGCCGATGCGCCAATTGCGCACGTGGCGCACGACGGACAAGGCTTCCGCGAGCGACCCCACGGGCAGCGCCAGGTTGCCCGTATGTACCCGCCACTGCCGCGTAAGCGGATTGTGGACGATGCGCCAGCTCTGGGTGGAAGAGAGCACGACTTCGTCGAACCAGTACCAGCGCGGCCGCCTGATCTCTACCTCGACGGAGAAATACAGCGGCAGCCCGCGCGAGACCGCATCTTCCAACTGGCTATTCAGATTCAGGGAAACGTCTGCGCTCAGCAGGAGGTCGCGACCGCGCTCGGTCACCGTCACGGACTGGACGGCCGGCTCGGCGGCCGCAACCATGCTGTTCCAGAACAGCACCAGGAGCAGGGCCGGCAGGTGGACGACGCGAAGAAGTCGGAAGATGATCAAACCTTGGCAAACAACGCGTAGAAAAAACCATCGTGCTGCTCGGCCGGCCGATCAGGCTCCGCCTGCGTAAGCAATTGCCCCGGTGCAGGCAACCGCTTCGCGTCGGGGTGCCGCAGCTGGAAGGCTTCGGCTTGCTTGACCCCCTCCGCGGGGAAAATCGAGCAGGTTGCGTAAAGCAATTTACCACCGGGCGCCACCACCTGCCACAAGGCGTCGACGATCTTCGCCTGCAACGCTGCGGTGGCATCGATGTCGCTTTCCCGGCGCAGCCACCGGATGTCCGGATGCCGCCGGACGATGCCCGATGCCGAGCATGGCACGTCGGCCAGCACGGCATCGAAAGGCTTTCCATCCCACCAGCCGTCCAGGTCAGCGACGTCTGCCGCCTTCGTGCGGGCCGAGAGCCCCAGCCTCTCCAGGTTGGCGTCCACCCTTGCGAGCCGCTCGGCATCGACATCCAGCGCGAGTAGATCGAGGTCGGCCAACTCCAGCAAATGCGCCGTCTTGCCGCCCGGGGCGGCGCACGCATCGAGCACCCGCATGCCGTCCCGCACCTGCAACAGCGGCGCAGCCAGCTGTGCGGCGGCATCCTGGACCGACCACCACCCTTCGATGAACCCGGGCAATTGGTGGACGGGCCGCGCCTGCGCCAACGCCAACCCCACCTCGCCTACCGGCCAGGCCTCGATGCCGGCGTCGCGGAAAGCCTGCCGCACGGCTTCCCGGTCGGCCCGGCGGCGATTGACGCGCAGGACCATCGCCGGGGGCTGGTTCGCGGCGCGCAGCAGCGCCTCCCAGTGATCCGGATAATCGATGCGCAGTCGCCTCACCCACCACTCCGGATGGTTCCAGACGGCCTCGGGCCGGCGCGCCACCGCGGCGAGCACCCCGTCGCGCTCACGCAAGAACCGTCGCAGGCTACCGTTGACCAAGCCTTTGAAAGGCGCCAGCGAACGTTGGCCGGACGCCGCCCGGACAGCCTGGTCGACCACGGTGTGGGGGGCGTACTTGACGCCCGATGCCGCGGTCTCGCGCTCGTCGACGACCAGCAGGGAAAACGCCGTCAGCAACAGCGCATCCAACAGCGGGTCGGCAGGCTTGCGCGCGATGAGGTGTTGCTTGACGGCGCGGGCCCGGCCCAGATAGCGCATGGCATGGAACGACACCGCCTGTGCCGCGGGACGCAGCGGCGCGGGCAGGCGCGCCAGGGCATCCGTGAGCGAGACCCCGGCGAGCACGCCCTGGACTGCGCGTGCCGCGTTGAGCAGGACTTCCGATAACGGCGCCGAGTGGGCGCCGGCGGATGCGGACTGGGTCATCCGGCGGCTCCAGGTTGCCAACCTCGCACGAACACGTCCACCGGCTGGCGCTTGCCTCCGGCTTTCTGCAGTTCGGTCAAGCGCAACACGCCCCGGCCAGTGGCCACGTCGATGCCCTCGGGGCCGGCCGCCAGGACGCTGCCCGGGGCAGCGCCCGCCTGCGTTTCCAGCGCCCGGGCCCGCCACACCTTGACCGGCTCGGCGAGCCCCGGCAGGCGCAGCGTGGCGCCGGGGACCGGATTGAACGCCCGGACGCGGCGCGCCAGTTCGTCGGCCGGCCGGGTGCAATCGAGGGCAGCTTCGGCCTTGCCCAGCTTTGCCGCGTAGGTCACGCCGTCTTCGGGCTGCGGCGTGGCAACCAGCTCGCCGGCCTCCAGCCGCGAGAGCGCCTGTACGATCAATTCCCCACCCAGTGCGGCCAGCCGGTCGTGCAGCTCGCCGGCGGTTTGGTCCGGCCCGATCGGGATCGCCTCCTTGAGTAGCATGTCGCCCGTATCCAGGCCGGCATCCATCTGCATGATGGTGACGCCCGTCTCGCCGTCGCCTGCCTCGATGGCGCGCTGGATCGGGGCTGCCCCCCGCCAGCGCGGCAGCAGGCTGGCATGGATGTTCAGGCAGCCAAAACGGGGCATGTCGAGCACGGACTGCGGCAGGATCAGGCCGTAGGCTGCCACGATCATCGCGTCCACATTGGCCCCGCGCAAGGACTCGTGCGCCTGCGCGGCCTCTTCGGGAAACTTGCCGTCCAGGCGCAGGCTGCGTGGCTGGATCACGGATATGCCGGCTGCCTGAGCCTCGGTCTTGACCGGGCTGGGGGTTAGCTTCAAGCCGCGGCCGGCAGGCCGGTCGGGCTGGGTCAGGACGAGGACGATCTCATGCCCGGCGGCAAGCAGCGCCTTCAAGGCGACTCGGGCGAATTCCGGCGTACCGGCAAAGGCTAATCGCATTTGAAATCCAAGGGAAACCCTGCGCCGCGCAGCGCGAGGCCTCCTGCCTCGCCGCCGGTGCTCGCGGCCGCCAGGCCGGCAAAAGACGCCGGTTGCGCAACGCCGCAAGGAAGCTCCCCCTTGGACTGGCCTCATCCATGAGAGCCCGTTCAAGCGCAGGCTACCGCTTCCAGGACGTAACGCGGGGTGTGATTCGAGAGGGGAATGATACCGTGACCCGCGCCCCAGGCAGGGGCGCTAGGCTGCCTGCAGCTTGCGCAGCTTGGTCTTGATCCGGCTTTGCTTGAGCTGGGATAGGTACTCCACGAACACCTTGCCATCCAAGTGGTCGAGCTCGTGCTGCACGCAGACCGCCAGCAGCCCGTCCGCCTCGAACTCGTAGCGCTCGCCCTTCTCGTTGGTCGCCTCTACCTTGATCCGGGCCGCGCGCTTGACTTCGTCGTAGATGCCGGGAACCGACAGGCAGCCTTCCTCATACACCTGCGTTTCTTCGCTTTTCCAGGTGATGACGGGATTGATGAGGACGAGCAGATCGCTATGGTCTTCGGAGACATCGATCACCACGATGCGTTCGTGGATGTCTACCTGGGTGGCCGCCAGCCCGATGCCCGGCGCAGCGTACATGGTTTCGGCCATGTCGCGCACGATGCGGCGAACCCGGTCGTCGACCACCGCTACCGGCTTGGCCTTCTTGTGCAAGCGCGCGTCGGGATAATGGAGAATGGGTAGCAATGCCATGATTGATCGCATGGCCCCGCATTCCGGGGCATCTTCACTTTTCTCGTAAATGGGGCCGGCTGGCCGCATTCCAAGGACCAAGATAACACAGGTTCCCGCCGCGGCGCCGCCCTCGGCCTGGGGGTTTGAGGCTGGAACGCCGCAAAAGTTCGGCACGCTTGAGCTCGGTCTTTGCTGTCCGAGCGGCCCTATCCCGAGTCCTCGTCGCATGGTTACATACCGGCCGACGGCGCCCGCCCTGGGCCCACACCCTGTTCCACTGGCATGCCCCTCGCCCATCCCCCCGAAGAACTCGCCGCTTGGCTTCGGCTCACGCTCGAACCCGGCCTCGGTCCGCCAACCGTGCGCCAACTCCTGGCCATTTTCGGGCTCCCCCAGCACATTTACGCCCAACCCCGTCCAGTGCTGGCCGAGCACCTGCCCGCCGCCGTCGCGGACCAGCTCACCCGCCCGCCGTCGGACGAGTTCCGGGAAACCTTCGAGCGCACGCTGCGCTGGTGCGACACGCCCGGCCACCAGGTGCTCACACTGGCGGATGCCGGCTATCCGCCCTGCCTGCTCGACATACACGATCCACCTCCGATGCTATACGTGGCCGGCGATCCGGGCTGGCTGACGCGGCCGGCCATCGCCATCGTCGGAGCCCGCCATGCCACGCCCGACGGCCTGTCCACCGCGCGCGCCTTCGCGCGACGCCTGGCGAGGGAAGGGTGGTGCATCATCAGCGGCATGGCCCTGGGCATCGATACCGCCGCACACGAAGGCGCGCTGGAAGCGGAGGGCGGGACGGTGGCAGTGGTCGGCACGGGCGCCGACGTGGTCTATCCCGCCCGCAACCGCAAGCTGGCCGCCCGCATCGAGGCCGCCGGCGCCCTGGTTTCCGAGCTCCCCCTCGGCACGCCGGCCCTGGCGCACCAGTTTCCCCGCCGCAACCGGCTGGTTGCCGGCCTGGCGCGCGGCACGCTGGTGGCCGAGGCTGCCGCCCGCAGCGGCTCGCTCATTACCGCGCGGTTGGCGGCCGAGGCGGGGCGGGACGTGTTCGCCATCCCTGGCTCGATCCACTCCCCGCTGTCGCGCGGGTGCCACGCCCTGATCCGGCAAGGCGCCAAACTCGTGGAATCGCCGGAAGACGTACTCGAGGAACTGTGCGGCCCGGATGACCTCATCCGCCGTGCGCAAGGCGAAACGGCGCCCGTCCGGGACGAGCTGCTCGCCGCCATGGGATACGGCCCGGTCGCGCTCGATGACCTGGCCCGGCGCAGCGGCCTCGCCATCCCCGACCTCCAGGCCCGGCTGCTCGACCTCGAGCTACGAGGGCGGGTCGCGCGGCTCGGAGGCGGGCGCTACCAAGTCGTATGCCCGCCACACGAAGCTTGAGCGGTAAATACTCTGCCATTTGCCTAGGGCTGCAATTCAGCGTACAGTGGATCCAGCCTTACACGCTGACTTATGTTCGAAATTCTCGTCTACCTCTTCGAGAACTACTACACGCCGGAAGCGTGCCCCGACCCGGAAACGCTGGCGCGCAAACTCGCCGCCGCCGGCTTCGAAGACGATGAAATCGACGACGCCCTGACCTGGTTGTCGGGGCTTGCCGAATCCACCCATCGTTGCGTCGATCTCGCCCTCATTCCCAGCACCGGCTGCCGAGTCTATGCCGATGCCGAATATCGCCAACTCGGCTCGGAAGCCGTTGGTTTCATCGCCTTCCTGGAGTCGGCGGGCGTGCTCTCGTCCCCCCTGCGCGAAATCGTCATCGACCGTGCCTTCGCCCTGGGCGAATCGCCGGTCCCGCTGGACAAGCTCAAGATCATCGTGCTGATGGTGCTGTGGAGCCAGGAAACCGAGATCGACAATCTCATCCTGGAAGAGCTGCTGGAAGACGGCAGCGCCCGGCAATTGCATTAATCTCCCTTCGCGAGCCCGGCCGGGAGCGGACGCCCGGCACCCGCTCGAGCGCGGGGCGGCTGCATGCGGCACGAGGCATTTTTGCCGGTCGCCGCGCCCGCCCGACTTGCACATCACAAAATTCCCCCCGTATTATCCGGCGCTTTGACGCGCTAATTTATTAATGTCATGCGTCGGCTCCGTTCTACTGGAAGTCAATGGGCAAAACTCTGATCATCGCCGAGAAACCCTCGGTCGCGCTGGACATTTCCCGCGCACTAGGCGGATTCAAGCGCGAAGGCGACTACTTCGAAAGCGACGAGTACGTGTTGGCGTCCAGCGTCGGGCACCTGCTTACTCTCGTGGCGCCCAACGATCCGGTCAAGGGCAAATGGAGTTTCGCGCACTTACCGGTGATCCCGGACGAATTCGAGCTCGGCCCTGCGGACAAGCGCTCGGAGGAGCGCCTGCGCCTGCTGGTGCGCCTGATCAAACGCAAGGATGTCGACTCGCTCATCAACGCCTGTGACGCGGGGCGCGAAGGCGAACTGATCTTCCGCTACATCACGCAGTACGCCAAGACCAACAAGCCGATCCGGCGCCTGTGGCTCCAGTCCATGACCCAGGAAGCCATACGCGAAGCCTTCGCCGACCTGCGCAGCGACGCCGCGCTGCGGCCGCTCGAGGCCGCCGCCCGCTCCCGCGCCGAAGCCGACTGGCTCGTGGGGATCAACGGCACCCGTGCCATGACGGCCTTCAACAGCAAGGACGGAGGCTTCTTCAAGACCACTGTGGGCCGGGTCCAAACCCCGACCCTGGCCATCGTCTTCGAGCGCGAAGAGCGGATTCGCCGGTTCGAGCCGCGCGACTACTGGGAAGTACGCGCGCAATTCGTCGCGGCCGCCGGGCTGTACGAGGGCCGCTGGTTCGATCCCAACCACGTCAAGGATCCCCAGGACCCCGAGAAGCGCGATTCGCGCCTATGGACCCAGGCCGCGGCCGATTCGGTCGTGGCGGCTTGCCGCGAGCGGCCGGGATCGGTCACGGAGGAATCCAAGCCGTCCACGCAGCTTTCCGGGCTGCTCTACGACCTCACCACCCTGCAGCGGGAAGCCAACTCGCGCTTCGGTTTTTCGGCCAAGACCACGCTCGCGCTGGCCCAGTCCCTCTATGAGCGCCACAAGGCCCTGACGTATCCGCGCACGGACTCACGTTATCTGCCGGAAGATTACCTGGGAACCGTGCGGCAAACCATGGAAACGCTGGTCGGCACGCGGCCGGCCTATGCGCCCTTCGCCAAGCAGGTCCTGGAAAGCGGCTGGATCAAACCCAACCGCCGCGTGTTCGACAACAAGAAGGTGTCGGACCACTTCGCGATCATCCCCACGATGCAGGCGCCGCGCGAACTGAGCGAAGCCGAGGCAAAGCTGTACGACTTGGTGGTCAAGCGCTTCCTCGCGGTGTTTTACCCGCCCGCCGAATTCCTGGTCACGACCCGCATCACCGAAGTGGCCGGCCATCATTTCAAGACTGAAGGCAAGGTGCTGGTCAATCCCGGGTGGATGGCCGTCTACGGGCGCGACGCCCAAGGCGAGGACGCCAATCTGGTACCGGTTGCGCCCGGCGAGCAGGTGCGCACGGAAACCGTGGAAGCCATCGGGCTCGCCACCAAGCCGCCTGCGCGCTACACGGAAGCCACGCTGCTGTCGGCCATGGAAGGCGCCGGGAAACTGGTGGACGACGAGGAACTGCGTGAAGCCATGGCGGGCCGCGGGCTCGGCACGCCTGCCACCCGGGCGGGCATCATCGAAGGGCTGATCAACGAAGGCTACCTGCGCCGCGAAGGCCGCGAATTAATTCCTACCGCGAAAGCGCGCCAGCTGATGACGCTGCTGTCGGGCCTGGACGTGGACGAACTGACTTCGCCCGAGCTCACCGGCGAATGGGAATACAAGCTCGCACAGATCGAGAAAGGGCAACTGGCGCGCGAAGAGTTCATGCGCGAAATCGCGCAGATGACGCAGATCATCGTCAAGCGGGCCAAGGAGTACGACCGCGATACGGTGCCGGGCGATTACGCCACGCTCTCCACCCCGTGCCCGAAGTGCGGCGCCGTGGTCAAGGAAAATTATCGCCGCTACGCCTGCACGGCCTGTGATTTTTCCATCAGCAAGCACCCGGGCGGGCGCACCTTCGAACTGCAGGAAGTCGAAGAACTGCTGGCCAAGCGCGAGATCGGGCCGCTCAATGGCTTCATCAGCAAGATGGGGCGTCCGTTCTCGGCCATCCTGCGCATTACCGACGACTACAAGCTGGAGTTCGATTTCGGCCAGGATGATGATGACTCCTCCGAAGCGGTGGATTTCTCCGGCCAAACGCCCGTCGGACCATGCCCGAAGTGCGAGGCTCACGTGTTCGAGCACGGCATGAGCTACGTATGCGAGAAGTCGGTAGGCCCGCAACGCACGTGCGATTTCCGCTCCGGCAAAGTCATCCTGCAGCAGGAAGTCAGCCCCGAGCAGATGGCCAAACTATTGACCGAAGGCCGCACGGATTTGCTGCAAAACTTCGTATCGAGCCGCACCAACCGCAAGTTCAAGGCCTTCCTTGTTCGTCAGGACGACGGCAAGATCGGCTTCGAATTCGAGCCGCGCCCCGCCAAGGCCGGCAAGGCGGCGGGCGCCGCGGCTACGGCAAAGAAGAGCGCGGCCCAAGGCGCGGCGGAAGGTGACGAAGCCACCGCGAAAGCGCCTGCCAAGAAGGCAGCCAAGAAAGCCGCGACCAAGACTGCTGCCAAGAAAGCGCCGGCGAAAAAAGCCGCCAAGAAGGCAGCGGCCAAGACCTCGAGTTAGAGCCCCTTTCCATGACCGCAAAAAAGAAGTCGCCCAGCCGGGCGCGCAAGGCACCCGTGGCCGAGCCGCCCGCGCCCGAACGGATAGACGTCGACCCGCCGCCCGCCGGCAAATCCTGGTACGTCGTGCGCCGCTCGCGCGTCCACGGCACCGGGGTCTTCGCCGCTCGCAAGATTCCGGCAGGCACCCGCATTCTCGAATACGCGGGCGAGCGCATCTCGGCCGCCGAGGCCGACCGGCGCCATCCGGTCAACCCGGAAGACCCTTATCACACGTTCTTCTTCGCGCTGGAAAACGGCAAGGTCATCGATGGCGGCAGCCAGGGCAATGATGCCCGGTGGATCAACCATTGCTGCGAGCCCAATTGCGAGGCCGAGGAAACCGAGGACGGCCGCGTCTTCATCGTGTCCTTGCGGCCTATCGAGCGCGGCGAGGAACTCAATTACGACTATGGGCTCGTGATCGACGAGCGGATCACCCCCACCCTCAAGAAAAACTACCGCTGCCTGTGCGGCGCGCCGTCCTGCCGAGGCACCATGCTAGCCCTCAAGCGACGCCGCAAGTCCGCCTGAGTCGCCGCGGGGCGCGCCCCGCCGCCCCGGCGGGGATCAGTTGTAATCACTCACGCGCGTCGCCTGCGCGCGGTCGCCGCCGCTACGGGCCACCACAGCGCCGTCCACCACGCGCACCGGATCGCCCGCGCGCCAGGGGTAAGGCGTCGCGCTATGGAAGGTGCGGACGCTGCCGTCGTCCATGCGCACGGTAAGTTCGTAGCGCGTGGAGGTGCGGGCGCGCTTTTCGATCTCATTGCCGGCGAGGGCGCCGCCTATGGCCCCGAGAACAGTGAAAGCCGCGCGGCCACTGCCGCCGCCGATCTGGTTGCCGACGACGCCGCCCACCACGCCGCCGCCCACGGCGCCCAGCCCGGTTCCCTGGCCCTCGACCTGCAGGGCACGCATGCTCTGCACGGTGCCGCAGTCGGCACATACCGCGGCGGCCGTGCGGACAGGCTCGCGCGGGGCGGGCGCGGCGGCCTGGGCGGTGCGGCCTGCCTCGCGGCCAGGCACATCGCGCGGTTCCACAGCGGCCGCTTTGCGGGCCGGGATATGGGCCGCCGCCTTGCCGAAATCACGCCCGCTTACCGAAACAGGCGGCTCGGCCTCGACTACCTCTTGGGGCGCCGCGGGCTTGGCCAGCGGCGAGGGCAACAGGCCCGTCAAGACACCCACGCCCACCGCGGACAGCACCATGACACTGATCGCAGCGGCCGCCAGCAAGGGATGCAGCGCCGCCGCCCCGCGCATGACGGGATAAGCACGCGCGAGCGCATCGCGGCCTGCCGATGAAGCGGAGAACGAATCCAAGAACATCATGCTGCTCCCAACGTAAGATTCACGTAAGGTACATCCACATCCGTTTCTGGGTTGTTTCCGCGCCCGGCCAGGCCTTGTGCTTTGTGTATCGGAATTGACCGAATGTTTCCGCCGGCCAGGAAAAAGTCTGCCAGAATGCCCCCCATGGAAATCACCCTCACCGAGCTCGAGGAAGCCATCAATTTCTGGCGCGCCCGCAAGCCCTCCACGGGGGAAGAGCATGCGCTGAGCCCCGAGGTCGCCGCGCTGGCCATTCCCTATGCCGAGATGATCATGAATCGCCGGCGCACGGTCGACGTCACCGGCCTGCCAGAACCGGCCAGGGCAGCCATCGACGAATGGCAGCGGGCGCGGCAAGCCGCCCCGGTCAAAAGCTAAGCCGGGCCGCTTCCGGCGCCATGTCCTCGCTCGCCGCGGCCACCGCCGGCTGGACGTAAGCGCCCAGGCTGGCGCGCATGGCAAGCGCCGCTTCCAAGGTGAATGCACCGTCGGCGATCATTTGCAGCACTTCCTGGGGGGAGGCCGTCTTGAGCGCCGCGACTTCGCCGTCCTGGTTCTCGGGTACGACCTCCGGGCCGAGCACGATGTCGACTACCGTCACGTGCTCGATCTGGTAGCCCTCGGGCAGAATGCGCCGCACCGAGAACTGCCCGCTACGCCGCCCCGACTGAAGATGATGGGGCAACAGGCCGGCCTCTTCCCAACTCTCGCGCAGCAGGGCGCTCTCCGGCGTTTCGCCGGCGCTGATGAGCCCGCCCACGAGCGTGTCCCACATGCCCGGATCGGTCGTCTTGGTAAACGAGCGCTGGGCGATCCACAACTGCCCGTTGTCGGTCCATGCATTCAAGTGCACCGCGTGCGTTGCGATGCCGAGCGGCCGGACCGCGGCGCGCTCGATCACGCCGAGTACAGTGCCATCGTCGGCAATGACGTCGAGCAGCTCATTGCGCCAGCCGTTGAGCCTGCCGGCCTGGGACAAGGCCTGCGCAATGCGGGACAGCAAATCATTGACCGCCGCCGTCCGTTCCGGGAGGTCCCCGGACCCGTCCCATCCCGGCAGCAGGTGCACCACGCCGGGGTCAACCCGGATTTCACCCGCGAATGGAGCGAGCCATTGCAATACGTCGGCAGCCACCCAACCGCAGTCCCGGCCGGCGATGCGCAACCGGGGAAAATCCGGGGGAGGATCGACGTGCGCGCGGGTCAATATCGAGTCGAATACGTTCATCCAAATGCATATCCCATTTTCAAGCCTTCATTTTGCCGGAAGTCCGGGCACGCCGTCCTCCCGGAGCTCGTAAGCGGAAGTGAACCGCATCGGCTCGGGTAAGATGCCGGCGCCCATGTCCCAAGCGTATAGGAACACCATGACGGAACATCCCAACCTCTGCATCGTCGGTGCCGGAGCCATCGGCGGACTCTTCGCGGGCCGCCTGGCCGACGCAGGCGAAACCGTATCGGTATTGGCCCGGGGTCGCACCCTGGAAGCGCTGCGCAAGGAGGGCATGCGGCTAGAATCGCAAGGCCGGTCGATGGCGCCGAAAGTCCGCGCCAGCGACGACGCGGCAGAACTGGGTCGCCAAGACGTCATCATCCTTGCCGTCAAGGCGCCCGCGTTGCGCGATGTCGCCCGCAGCATATTACCGATGGTCGGGCCGGACACGGTGATCATCCCGGCCCTCAACGGCATCCCATGGTGGTTTTTCCTAGGCGGGGATCACCCATTGGCGGGAACCCGGCTGCGTAGCGTCGACCCCGACGGCTCCATCGAGGCCCACTTGCCCGTCGACCAAGTGTTGGGCGCGGTGGTATTCGCTTCGGCCTCGACGCCCGAGCCGGGATTCACGCGCCATGCCTCGGGCAACCGCGTCGTCGTCGGCGAGCCGCGCGGCGGGACGAGCGAGCGCGCCAGCGCCGTGGCGGCGATATTTGCCCGCGCCGGGTTCGACGCGGTGGCGAGCGCCAACGTGCGCGCCGACATTTGGACCAAGCTGCTGGGCAACGCCTGCTTCAATTCCGCAAGCCTGCTGACGGGCGCTTATACGGACGCCATGATCGACGACCCGCGCCTGCACGAGACCTTCGTGACCATGATGGACGAAGCGCTCGCGGTCGGCGAACGACTGGGGCTGCCGGCGCAAGTGGCTTCGCGCGAGCGCATCGCACTCACCCGCGGCCTGGGGCACATCAAGACGTCCATGCTGCAAGACGTGGAGGCAGGGCGTCCGGTAGAGATCGAGAGCATTCTCGGAGCCCTGGTGGAGACCGCCGCCGCGGCCCGATGCCCGGCACCCACGCTGAACACGGTGTATGCGCTTGCGCGCATGCGCGCGCAGGTGTTGGGCTTGCTTCCCGGCTAAGCCGGGCCCTACTTTTCTATAGGCGAAAAACGCAAAAACTTCGCTTGAACCGCCGCCGCCTCCGACGCATCCTGCGAGCCTTGCGTGAGCACGGAGAGCCGGCGGACGGCGGTATGCGATGCCTATTTCCAGCGAGATCATCAGGAACGTCACTTCGTCCCTGTACGAGTGGTCCCTGAAGAAAGTACCGGACGACACGAAACGATTGCTTGCCCAGGCCGAGCGACGCGAGACCGTCCAGCTGGGCAAGCAGACGCTGCGCATCATGGTCGAGGCTGCGGAAGCGGCCGAGGCGGAAAACCATCTCGTCTGCTCGGACGTCGGCGTTCCCACATACATGATCCGCGTCGGCACCCGGGTCACGTTCTCCGGCAACGTGCGCCAAGCCATCGTCGACGGATTCGCCGATCTCGTGGCGCGCGCCAACCCTCCCATCCTGAAGATGGTGACCAATCCCTTGACGCTGCAACGCAGCTACGAGGGCAAGAACATGCCGCTGGTCACCTTCGACATGATCGACGGCGCCGACTACATGGAGATCGTTTGCGCGCCCAAGGCCATGGGCACGGGACGCTGGGAAGCCATCGAGACCTTCGTCTACCCGTCACTCGAAACGATAGAGAAATACGTCCTCGACACCGTCCTTCGCGCGGGCTCGCAACCCTGCCCGCCCATCGTGGTGGGCGTGGGCATAGGCGGCACCTTCGACTACGCCGCCAAGATGGCCAAGGAATGCGTGCTACGCCCCTTCGGCGAGCGCAACCCGGAGCCGGTTCTGGCCGCGATGGAGGAACGCCTGCTCAAGGCGATCAACGCCACGGGCTTCGGCCCCATGGGCACCGGCGGCGACACCACCGCCATGGCCGTGCACATCGACTACTCCGCCAGCCACGGATTCATGCCGGTCGCCGTGGCGTTCAACTGCTGGATCAACCGTCGCACCTGTGCCCGCATCTACGAGGACGGGACGGTCGTGCGCGTGGAATGACGGCGCAGGAGAATCACCGTGAATACGCATCGCTTGACCCTTCCCGTGAGTGAGGCGGACATCTCGGCCATCCGGGCCGGCGACATCGTCTACCTGAGCGGCGACATCGTCGTCACCATCGGCCTGCCCACCCACCAGCGCATGATCGACTATGCGGAGCAGGGCAAGCCGCTGCCCATCGACATACGGGGAGGCGCGTTTCTGCACTTGAGCTCGTACAACCGGGAAAGCAACACGCCTTCCGGCTATGAAGCGCTGTACATGAACCCCACCACGAGCACGCGCTACGACGCCCTCATGCCCAGCCTCATCCGCGCCTACGGCCTGCGCATCGTCGGCGGAAAAGGCGGGCTGGGCGAAGAAAGCGTCGCAGCCATGCGCGAGACCGGCTGCATTTACCTGTCTTTCCTCGGCGGAGGCTGCACGTTGCTCGCCCGCGCGATCCAGGAAGTCGTATCCGTGCATTGGGAAGACTACATCTCTCAGTTTCGCCTAGTGACCTTGCGCGTCAAGGACCTGGGCCCCGCCACCGTCGGGATCGATGCCCACGGCAACAGCCTCTATCGCCAGCTGCGCGATGACGCAAAGCGGCGGTTGCCGACCATCCTCGACGAACTGAACCGTGACCGCGAACGAGCCCTGCGCTGATCGCGGCACTTTTCTCAATTTCGAACCAAAGATCGGAGACCCCATGAAGAAGTACCAACGCCTCACTGTCTGCGCGGGCGCCATACTGGCTCTTTCGGCGACTGCCGCAAACGCCAAGGACGACGCAGCCTCCTGGCCGAACAAGCCGGTGCGGCTCATCGTGCCGTTCCCGGCGGGCGGCAGCACGGACGTGGTGGCGCGCCTGATCGCCGAGCGGCTCGGCCAAAAGCTCGGCCAGCAGTTCGTCGTCGACAACCGCCCCGGCGCGGCCGGCAACATCGGCACCGACCAAGTCGCCAAGGCGGCACCGGACGGCTACACCATTACGCTGACGACGTCCGGCCCGCTGGCCAACAACAAGTACCTCTACAAGTCCATGCCGTACGATCCGGCCAAGGACCTCACGCCCATCGTGCTGGTGGGCGAGATTCCCCTGGTGGTCGTCTCCACCGACAAGACGCCAGCCAAGGACCTCAAGGAGTTCATCGCGCTCGCCAAGGCGGCGCCCGGCAAGTATTCGGTCGGCAACCCGGGCAACGGCACCATCGGGCACCTGGCCTATGAGCTGCTGCGCCACGCCACCAAGACCGACCTCCTGGCCGTGCCTTACAAAGGCGACACGCCCGCGATGACCGACCTGATGGGCGGGTCGATCCAGGCCATCGTCGCCCCCATCACGGCGTTCATCCCGCAGATCCAGGCCGGCAAGATGAACGGCCTGGCGGTGACGTCCAAGAAACGCTTCCCAGGCACGCCGAACGTCCCGACCGCCGTCGAACAGGGCTTCGACGTCGAAGCGTCAGTGTGGTTCGCCGTGGCGGGTCCGGCCGGCATGCCGCGCGCCATCGTGGAAAAACTCAACCGCGAAATCAACATCGTCCTCGATTCGCCCGAGGGCCGGGCCAAGCTCGAACAGTTCGGCGCCGTGGTCGGGGGCGGCACGCCGGAGCAGCTGGACTCGTTGATGAAGGTCGAAAGCGCCAAATGGAAACGCGTCATCGAGGAGGCCAACATCCGGCTGGATTGAGCCTCCCGTGGGGCAACGCCGCGCCTGGAACAGAAGCGCGGAGCCGGGACGCGGCCCGGCTCCGCCCGCCTGCCGGCATGGGCCAGCGTGAGCGCCTGTGCGGGAAAGGGCGGTTTTTTTCGAGTCGAATCGCCGCAGGCTGCGGTGGGAGTTTCGGATGAATGGATTTGTAACGCTAAAGACTGAGGGCATGAGCACCGAGGAGGCCTATCGGCTCATCGTCGGCTGCGTCGCGCCCCGGCCGGTCGCGTGGATTACGACGCAGGACGAGTCAGGGCGCGTCAATGCAGCGCCCTTCAGCTCGTATAACTACGTCGCCCACAGCCCGCCCATGCTGGCGGTCAACATCGGGTCGCGCAAGGGGGTGCTCAAAGACACCGCCCGCAACATCAAGGAAACGGGCGAGTTCGTCGTCAACGTGGCCACGGAAGCCACCTTGGAATTAATGCACGCGACCGGCGCCGACTATCCCCCGGAGGTCAGCGAGCCGCAGGCCCTGGGAATTGAGCTCGCGCCAAGCAGCCTCGTCAAGCCGCCTCGCATCCCGGCCACGCCGATACAGATGGAATGCCGGCTCGAGCACGTGCTGCCGCTCGGACGCGGGCTGAACACGCTGTACATCGGCGAAGTCGTCGCCTTTCACCTGTCCGAGGCCATATACAACGGACGCCATGTCGACGCCATCGCCATGCGCCCCATCGCCCGGTTGGGCGGTCCCTATTACGCCGGATTGGGAGAAATCTTCCACCGCCCCATGCTGCAGTCGCCGCCTGGAGAGCCGACCGCCTGACGGCGCAGCCGGAGGGTGCCGCGCCCAAGGGCGTGGGCGCGCCGGCGCCACCGGGCGAGGATGCCCGGAGTTGTCTATTCATGAAGGAACGATCGATGACGCGCTCATCTTCTGACACCAACCGACCGATCAAGGCCGGTACATTTATCAAGACCGTGTCGCCGCACATAGTCGAGATACTCGGTACGACCGCGCTGGATTTCGGCGTGCTCGATGCCGAGCATGCACCGTTCGACCGCAGTGCGATCGACCTAATGATGCTCGCAGGGCGCGCCGCGCAGCTGCCGCTCTACGTGCGCGTGCCCGACTACGAAGCATCGACCATCCTGTCCGTGCTGGACATGGGCGCAGCGGGCATCGTGGTGCCGCACGTCGACACGGCGGAACAGGCGGCACAAATCGTCGCACGCGCCCGCTACAAAGGCGGTGAGCGCGGGTTCTCCAGCTCGCCGCGCGCGGCAGGCTACGGCACGATGACTTACAAGCAGGCGCAAGAGGCGGGCGACCAGACGCTGGTGCTGTGCCAGATCGAAAGCGTCGCGGGCCTGGACAACGTCGAGCGCATTGCCGCCGTGCCGGGCGTGGGCGGGCTGTTCGTGGGTCGTGCCGACTTGGCCTTGTCCATGGGCGAAGAAGGCTCGCGCAGCCCCGCGGTGCTGGAAGCAACGACGCGCATCGTTCGCGCCGCACTGGATGCAGGCAAGATCGCCGCGATGTTCGTCGCCAATGCGGCCGAACGAGACGAGTTCGCCGCCCAGGGCGCGACTTGGTTCGTGATCGGCTCCGATCAATCTCTGTTGCGCCAAGGCGCGCAATCAGTCGCCGTAGCCGGCAGCCGAGCGCAAGGCTGAGGCCCGTTCCGCACGCATGCAAGGAGAAGCCATGACAGCTCAAGCTCAACTTCCGCGCCCCGCCACCTACGCCGCGCATTATGAAACCGAACCCCAGCAACAGGCCGCGGGGGCTCGCACGTGGCTGACGCGCGGCGCCAACTTCGTCGTCGCCGTTTCCCAGGTCGAGCCCGGCGCCGTACTCGAGCGCTCCGACAACCCCGACGAGTACTTTGTGTTCGTGCACCGTGGAAGCGCGCGCATCCAGGCCGGCGAAGAACGCCTCGAGGCCTTGGCCGAAACCGTCACCATCGTGCCCCCTGGGCCGAGCCGGGTCGAGGCAACCGCCTCAGGCACCATCGTGCGCGTGTTTTCGAATCGCGCGACCGACCTGGTGGCAGCCTCGTCCAACAATGCCGTCTACGCCGACGGCGCGCCCGAAGTCGCGCCCCTGGTACCTTGGCCGGATCCCCCCGCTGGGTTCAAGCTGCGCCATTACGTGCTGGCCGACTACGTGCGGCCCGATACGAACATGCGCATCTTCCGCAGCACCAACCTCATGGTGAACTTCCTCGCGAAGCGCACGGTGCCACGCGACGTGCACAAACTCAGCCCCCACACGCATGCCGACTTCGAACAGGCTTCGCTTGCTGTCGAAGGTACGTACGTCCATCACCTGCGCTGGCCATGGACGCCCGACATGGACATGTGGAAAGAGGACGAGCACGTAGAGATCGGCAGCCCTTCGGTCACGGTCATTCCGGCCAAGGTCATGCATACCAGCCGCAACGTGAGCCAGGGCGACTGCTGGCTGATCGATATCTTTGCCCCGCCGCGCCTGGATTTTTCCAGCAAGCCGGGCCTGGTCTGCAACGCCGACGAATATCCCATGCCCGCCCCAAGTGTGGCAGCCTGACGGCCCGCCCCGGCAAGCGGCAGGCCCCTGGCGCCGGCCGCGCCTGTGCGAATCCCGGGCCAGCCCTTGCTACAGCTTGGACAAATCTTCGGAAATGCCCCGCGACACTTCCTGCAGCGGACCCAGGTAGCGCTCGACGGCCTGCTCGTCCGTGAGGGTGGAAGCGAACCACGTCATGCCAAACGACGCCACGACGTGCTTGCCGTCGAACACCGGCACGGCAAGCGTGCGCGACACGGGGCGTACGGCCGGGTCGCGTAGCGCATAGCCCTGGGCACGCGTCTGCGCGATCATTTTCTGGACCGCCTCGACGTCCCGGGCCGGCGCGTCCTCGGGGTTGGTCGACTGCCGCAACAAGGCAAGAATGGTCTCGCGCTCGTCCTCATCGCAGAACGCCAGATAGGCCCGCCCAATGGCGCGGCTCACCAGGCTCAGCCGCATGTTGATCGATGAATGCAGCAGCGAAAGCGGCGAATGGGGAATGGTGCTGTAACGCACCACCATCGCGTCGGTGTCGAACACGGCGATGGCCAGAGGCCATTTGATCGCCTCGGTCAGCGCGTCCATGCGCGGCTGGGCGGCCTCGACGATGCGCGGTTCGCTGTGATAACCCGAAGAAAGCGTATTGACCAGCGAGGTCAGATAGTAGGCCCCGTACTGCGGCGCATGCCGCACCAGCCCCTTCGAGGCCAGCGATTCCAGCAACCGGATCAGGGATGGCTTGGGAATACCCGTCTGCTGGTGCAACACATTGAGCGTGGACACCGGCTGGCGATTCAACGCCTGCAGCAACTCGATGGTCCGGACCACCGCTTGGACGGGAGGGAAAGAAGGCACGTGGACCTCCGTACGAAAAAAGCGTCGGCGAGTATGGCACCCGTGGGATGCGCGCTACGCTTCGAGAAGTACGACGGACCCTTCGAGCGTGCCCCGGCCGCCGCCGGGACGCCGCTCGTCGGCCGGACGGGACGCAGGCAATGGCCTGCCGCCGCCCTGCACCGTCAGCGCCGGGTGCCGCCTTTCACGAACACGCGCTTGCCGGTGTCGTGCCAGACGGCGCGCTTCTCCTCCTCGGTCAACAGCACCGATGCGTCGATCATACGCTGGACCATTTCCTTGTAGGTGCCCGAAGAGGTCCCGATGTCCGAACCCCACATGATGTGGTCGGCGCCGAACATGTCGACGGCGCGTCGCAGCACCTTTTCGGCGGGGACGTCGGCTTCCCGGTACTCGTCCAGGTTGATCGAGGTGAACTTGAAATAAACGTTCTTCTCGTGAGCGAGCTTCTCGAAACGCTCGTCCAGCCCGAAGTCCGCGCCCGAAGCCGCTTCCGGCTCGAGCAGGTGATCCAGCACGATGCGCACGTGGGGATAGCGGCGAGCCAACTCCACGATGGCCGGCACCGACGGGCCGCCGCCGCCCACCGCCAACACTTCCAAATCCATGACCAAACCGAACTCCTCGGCCACCTCCCACGTCTTGAGCGCCTGGGGCGAGTTGAGCCAGGGCATGCTTCCGTCCGGCTCGCGGCCGCCAAAGAGGCGCACCCCGGCCAGGCCGTGCTTCTCGATATAGCTGCGCACCGTCCCGGGCGTGGCCGGATCCTCCGCATCCAGGATCACCACCGCCGAGAAAATATCGGGATAGGCGTCCGACGAGTCGAGAATGTAACTGTTGTCGTAGCGGTAGATCATGCGCTTTTGCACCGCCACGGCACCGTCCACGTTCTCTTCCTTCATCCAGACCAGCATGCGGCTGACGTCAGGCACCTCATTGATCGGGTTCGGCCCATGCTTGCCGCCCGGGATGCCGATGACGCCGGGCGGGCGGGGAGGAGCGCTTGCGGCCCGTTTCATGGGATTGCGCGGATAGCGCACCTGGTCATCGGCCACCAAATGTGCATGAGAGTCGAAGAACAAAGGCCGGTTGCCGGCCGCCGGGGCTTGCTTGTCTTGGGTCATGTCCAACTCTTCGTGTTGATGGAGCCGGCGAGCGCGCGGGAAAAGGCGGGGCCGGTGAACGACCGACCGCACCGCTGGCGCCGTCTCGCTGTCCCCTAGGCTGTTGCGTGCTCTGCCGCTGGCGGGAATCCCGCGACGCGAGCGCGTGACTTTTCGCAGCACGGACTTTATCGCCCCGGGCCGGGGCCTGCACCCGATATTCTCGAACTTTTCGCTAGAAGAAAACTAAGGGGAGGCCGGGATTGTGGCGCTGGCCACACTTGCGCAACATGAGAATATTATCGATAATTAATCTCATTACGACGACCATTGCGGCGTCTCCGGGCGCTGCCAGCGAGTCCACCATGTACGTTTGTGTTTGCAATGCCGTTACCGAACGGCAAATCCGCAGCAGCGTAGAAGCCGGCGCCACCACACTGGCCGACCTGCAATTCGACCTGGGTGTCGCCACCTGCTGCGGCTCTTGCGCCGAAACCGCCTGCCAATACCTCCCGGCCGGCGCCAGCGCCTGCGAACACGCCTACGAAGCCTCCATCGCCGAGGGCGGCCATCCCTCCGGCGCATCGGCGCCTCCCCGCGCCACCACCCGGCGCTTCCCCGTCCACGTCGTCGCCAAGGCGGCGTAACGCCCGCCTCACACGGTGCGTTCCGGCATCACTGCCGGGCGCATGTACTTTGCCACCAACGGCATGCCCCGCCTGTGCGCGGCGCACCGTGCGGGGCCGGCTCCGCTCCCGTTACTACGCACCCCCTGGCGCCGGCGCCTGGAGAATGGACGCCGTCTACGCCAGCCCCATCCCACCGATAGGCGCAAACCGTTCTCATATCGGTTTCGCTTGTCCATTACGAACGGACGTGCGGTCTGCGGATGACGCCCCAGGGAGTGCTAACCTTCGGGAATCCAAATGAATACCGCAGGGGAAAAACATGAAAGGCGACAAGACCGTCATCCAACACCTGAACAAGCAGCTCACCAACGAGCTCACCGCCATCAACCAATACTTCCTGCATGCGCGCATGCTCAAGCATTGGGGCTTCAATAAGATGGGCAAGCACGAGTACGAAGAATCCATCGAGGAAATGAAGCATGCCGACCGGCTCATCCAGCGCATCTTCATGCTCGACGGCCTGCCCAACCTGCAAGACCTGCACAAGCTACTCATCGGCGAAAACGTGCCGGAAATCCTCGAGTGCGACCTGAAACTGGAGCTGGTTTCGCAAACCACGCTCAAGGAAGGCATCGCCTACTGTGAAAGCGTGCGGGACTACGTCTCGCGCGATCTGCTGCAAGATATCCTGGACGATACCGAAGAGCACATCGACTATCTGGAAACGCAAATTGGGCTGGTCCAACAACTCGGCATCCAGAACTACTTGCAATCGCAGATGGACGACGAAGGCAACTGATCCCCTGCGGCAGCCCAAGAAAACCCCGCGCGTCGGGGTTTTTTTTGCCAGTCCGACCCTTTCACGTCCGCGGCTGCGCGGAACACAAATTGCTGCTGACCGTGCTCCACATGCCAAATCGACAGGAGCCGGCCATGGCCATTTCCGGAGGCAGCAATCCCATTTCCAAGCACATCGACGACATTCTCAAGGAGGAGAACCGCAAGCTGCCCGCGGCAGAGTTGCCGCGCGAGGAAAAAGACGCGCCGCCCGCTGCAGGCGGCGACGAACGGGACATCGACGACCTGGGGGATCTCGACGACGCTGGCGAAGAGACCCCGGAGACGGGCGACCGGTGACGAGACGCGCCTGCGTCAGTTATTGCCCGTGGCCGGGCATTCCGGCACCGAGCCCCAGCGATTGTCAGGATTGCAATACTTCCACCGCGCCTGTTCGTTGCAGAGCACCCGGCTCACCATCCCCTGGGAAGCGCAGCGTGACAATTCCGCGCGCAGCGCCTGCACCCAGGACTCCTCACCGGCTTGGCCGCGGGGATCCGGCGCCTCGACCCCCGCGACGACGGTGGCGACTTCCGGGAACGACTGCTGCACGATGACGCGCGGCATCTCCGCCTGTGCCCCCGCTGCCGGCTGCGTCGGCGAAGCCAGCGTTTCCAGGTCGGGCGCAATCGTGGAAATCAAGGTATCGGGTTGGGGATTCTCGGCGGCGGAAACCAGCGGCACGGGTTCGGCCGGCATCACAGGGCGCGCCGGTACGCCGCGCGTTCCATCCATCCGCGGTTGGGGCGGCTCGGGAAGATAAGACTGTTCATCCACGGCCGCGACCGGCGCCTCGCCAGGGCGCCCCTGGGCGACGGGCACAGGCGCCTCGGCGGCCCGCTGGACCGGCGCATTCCAGGAGAGCCAGAGGCCAAACAGCACGCCCACCAGCACTACCATTGCGACGACGGCCAAGCCCATTAGTATGCGGTTACGCATCTGTACACCTCGTTCGACCGGGTCCGGGCCCAAGCCCTGGACCACATGGGCGAGTGGGCCGATCAGGCAAACGCCGTATCACCCACCCGCGTCTGGAACACCTGTCCTCCGTGCTCGCGCAATGCGTGGAATTGCACGTCGGGATAGAGCTCCTGCGCCACTCGCAATTGTGCCTGCGATCCGATCAGGAAAGCCGGGGCATCCACCACGTCGTACGCGATGTGCTGCATATTGGCGTCCATGAATTTCTTCAGGGCCTTGGGATCCTCGGAAGTGACCCAACGAGCCATGGAATAGCGCGACGGCATCATGCGGGCCGCGACCCCATATTCCGTCTTGAGTCGATGCGCCACGACTTCGAACTGGAGCTGGCCCACGGCGCCGAGCAGCAGCGGACCGCCGGCCACCGGACGGAAGACCTGGATGGCGCCCTCTTCGCCCAATTGCGTCAATCCCGTCCGCAATTGCTTGCTGCGCAGCGGATCGGCGACCTCGACCGCCTGGAAAAGCTCCGGCGCGAAGAAGGGCAGGCCGGTAAACCGCAGCACCTCACCTTCGGTCAGCACGTCACCCAATTGCAGCACGCCATGGTTGGGAATGCCGATCACGTCGCCGGCATAGGCCTCATCCAGCAGCTCCCGCCGTTGCGACAAGAAAGAGACCACGTTGTTCGGCCGGGTTTCCTTGCCCGTACGGCAGACCTTCAGGCGCATGCCCCGCTCGAAGCGCCCCGAACAGACGCGCACGAAGGCGACGCGGTCGCGATGGGCCGGATCCATGTTGGCCTGCACCTTGAACACCACGCCGGTGAACTTGGGCTCGTCGGGTAGCACTTCGCGTTCCAGGGCGTGGCGCGGCCCCGGCGGGGGAGCCAAGTCGACCAACGCGTCCAGCACTTCCTGGACGCCGAAGTTGTTGATCGCCGAACCGAAAAACACCGGCGTCTGCCGGCCGGCGAGGAAAGCAGCGTGATCGAAGGGCGGCGTCGCACCGCTGATCAGGTCGATCTCGCCCCTGGCCTGTTCGAAGGCCGCGCCGAAACGGCGAGCGATCTCGGGATTGTCCAACCCCTCGATGATCTCATCGTGCTGTTCGCTCAAGCGATCGCTGCCGGCCTTGAACACGCGCATGCGATCGCGCCGGATGTCGAACACCCCGCCGAACGCCTTGCCCATCCCGATCGGCCACGCGAACGGAATGGCGTCCATGCCCAGGTGCGACTCGATTTCGGAAAGCAGGTCGAGCGGCTCGCGGACCTCCCGGTCCATTTTGTTGACGAAGGTAATGATGGGCGTGTTGCGGGCCCGGCAGACCTGCAACAAACGGATGGTCTGCGGCTCGACGCCGTTGGCCGCGTCGATCACCATGAGGGCCGCGTCGACCGCCGTGAGCACGCGGTAGGTATCTTCGGAGAAGTCCTGGTGGCCCGGGGTGTCGAGCAGGTTGATGACGGCATCGCGGTACTCGACCTGCATCACGGACGAGGCCACGGAGATGCCGCGCTGCTTTTCGATCTCCATCCAGTCGGACGAAGCATGACGCGACGCCTTCCGCGCCTTGACGCTACCGGCGATCTGGATCGCGCCGGCGAAAAGCAATAGCTTTTCGGTCAGCGTGGTCTTGCCCGCATCGGGGTGGGAAATAATGGCGAAGGTGCGTCGCCGGGCGACTTCGGTGGATATGGTCATCCCGAAGAATTTTAACCGGAGACGGGAACCGGTGCTTGGCCCGGCGTGGCATCCTTACCGGTCGAGCAGCGAGTTGAGCCGCGGTGCGGCGTAGGCCCAAAGGGCCTGCGGATCCTGCACATGCAGGTTGTGACCGAGCCCCTCGAACACGAACCCGTCCGGATCCAATGCCCGCAGGTCGGCCACCGGCACCATCGGGTCTTCAGACCCGGCGGCGAACCAGGTCGGACAGGCCGCCGCCCGCCGCATCGTCTGAACGTCCGGCCCGGCGGCCAGGGCCGTTGCGATGTCGGCAGCGAGCCGGAAACGGCCACCCTGTCCTGGGTTGTCCTCCTCCACCACGCCAGCCGCGACGGCTGGATGATCTGCGGGCAGAAGCCCTTCCAGCCCGGACACCCTCAGGAAGCGCCCGACGGCTTCATCCCGGCGCTCGAACCACCTGACGGGCGCCCGTGCCAGCTCCGCCGCCTTGCCACCACCGCCATCGTCACGCGCGCTATCGCCGCCGATGCGCCAGCCTCGGTCCTCGACGTGCTTCGCCAGCACCTGACCGGATACGCCCCGGGCGGTGAAACCTCGCGATGGGAGATTCTGCTGGTCGGCCCTTCGGGCTCGCTATTCGACGCCGCTGGCCGCACCGCCATCCCGGCCGGTGCGCCCATCTCCCGCGCAGTAAAGCAGGCCTTATCGGGGGGCCTGGGCAACGGTCCGGTCATGCTCGCGCCCACGCGCGAGCATCTCATGTGTGTACTCATTCCGCTGCGCAACCCGGCCGGCGCGCTCGACGGCGCGCTCGCGCTGATGGCGCCAGCTGACGATGCGGCGCGCAGGGCCACTCGCCCGGCCAGCCGCCGCGCCACTCCTACCATGAAGATGACAACACAGGCAGGCAGATCATGAAGCGCAGCATACAAGGCCCGGGGTTCGGCCCGCGACAAGAATCGGGAGAGGCGGACGACATCCTGCGCACCCTCGCACTGCTACGTGAACGCGAGCGGCTGCAGGTTGGCGACATCAGCGATGCTTTGTCGGTCAGCCGCCAGGCCGCACACCGCCTATTGTCCACGCTGCACTTCCACGGCTTTGTCACGCGCGGGTCCGAGAACGGCAGCTTCGCCGCCGGCCCCGTCCTGCTCGAACTCGGACTCTCTGTGGTCGGTAAGGTCGACATCCGCACGCAGCTCCGGCCGTACATCGAGAAGCTGGCAGAGGAGATCGGCGAAACCGTCCATCTGATATCGCTGAGCGGCCGCGACGCGCTGTTCCTGCTCAGCGTCGAGGGCAGCCGCATGGTAAGGGTGGCGGGTCGCACGGGGCAGAAGATCGAGGCCCATCTCACGGCCGGGGGCAAGGCCCTGCTGGCCCAGCTGAGCCCGGCGGAAGTCAGGAAGCTGCTTGGACGCCAGAAGCTGGTGGGCCGCACGCCCACCTCGCTGAACGACCCCGAACGGCTGGCCGCCGACCTGGAGGAAACGCGACGGCGCGGCTATGCGATCAGCGAAGGCGAAAACGAAGTCGACGTCGTCGCCATCGCGAAAGCCATCGACGCCGGCCCCTACGCCTCGTGCGCGGCCGTCAGCGTCTCCATACCCGCGGCGCGGGCCACCCGCAAGTTCAGGAACGGCATCATCGCCGGGCTGCTTCGATGCGTGGACGAGATAGAAAAGAGTGGTGACGGGCTGTCTCGAATTAGACCATAACTTGAAATTAGTCCCATATTGTACTATCCTGGCGTAAGATCCGGGGATGAGTACCATGGCCGTTGCCGCTTCCAAACCGCCAGAATTGAACAGCCAGGCGGCCAGCGACGCCGCCTTGCGCACGTTCTTCCGCATCGCCCAGGCCTGGCGGCTCACCGCCGATGAATCGGCCACGCTACTGGGCGTGCCGCGTTCCACCATGTTCCGTTGGAAGAACGGACGCGCGCCTGCGCCGCTGCCGCGCGATACGCTCGAACGGCTGTCGCTGGTCTTCGGCATTTACAAGGCGCTGCAGGTGCTGTTTCCGGTGCCCGAACGGGCAGACGCGTGGCTGCGCCGCCCCAACGACGCGCCGCTGTTCGGCGGCCGGCCGGCCCTGGAACGCATGCTGACCGGCATGACGAGCGACCTGTACGTCGTGCGCACCTACCTCGACGCCCAGCGCGGAGGCTGGACATGACCGTCCCGCCGGTTACCGACGTAAAGTGGACGCCTTGCCACCGGCTCGTGCCCAGCCGCTTCCCACCCACGGGCTTGTACGACCGCGTCGCGGATCCGGCCGATCTGGACGTGGTCTTCGCAATCGAAAACCTCACGAACCCGCGCGTCCGCGACGAAATCGGCAACCTGCGCCTGGTACCGCCGGCAGAGCGCATCTCAGGGCCCGGCACGACGCCCATCATGGCGGCATTCACGCATTTGAATCCAGCCGGTAGCCGATTCTCGGACGGCACCTGGGGCGTCTACTATGCCGGCGAGAGCCTTGAAACCGCGGTCGCAGAAACCATGTACCACCGCGCCGCGTTTCTCTCCGCCACGCGCGAACCTGCCATCGAAATCGACATGCGCCACTACCTGGCGGACCTCTCTGCGTCGCTGCACGATTTGCGTGGCCTGCAGTCGGCCTGGGCCAGGGTGTACGACCCGGACGATTATTCCGCCGGGCAAACCCTGGCCCGGCAGCTGCGGGCCCAGGGCAGCTGGGGCATCGTTTACGACAGCGTGCGCAGGGAGGGCGGGCAATGCGTCGCCGTGTTCCGCCCGCGCGCGCTCAGCCGCTGCCGGCAATCCCAGCACATCGCCTTCGTCTGGGACGGTCAACGCATGGCCGGCTGGTACGCCAAGTCGGCGCTGCGCTACGTCTGAGCCCCAGCCGGCATGTTTGTTTTTTCCATGCGCATGTTCTGAAACTACATGCGCGAGTCCGCAGCTCGGTCTTAGGATGAAGACCGCCCGCAAGTTTTCTCCGCCTTTCCCTCCAACCCTGGGTTTTCCCTAGGGATTTCGGGGCACCCATAGAGAAATCGATTATTGGCGTAATTTCGATTTTCGTATACGGTTACGTCAAACGCGGGCGGCGACACCGTACAACCGCTGTGTCGGCCGCACCCACCCATAGCCTGGACCGCAACGCAGGACGGGCGCCGAAGCGTGTCTTCGGGCTCCCAGACCTCATTCCTATCGGAGGAATAGACAATGAAATTGCGCATGTGGGGTTGTGTACTGGGAATGACGCTGAGCGGCATGGCCGCGGCACAGACCCCGTTGAAAATCGGCTTCGTGGGCGAAATGTCCGGCCAGCAAGCCGAATATGGGCTGCAAATGAGCAATGGCGCCAAGCTCTTCCTCCATGAGCACGGCGACGTGGTCGCAGGGCGCAAGATCGAACTGGTGATCAAAGACGTGGGCGGCCCCAATCCCGAGGTCGCCAAGCGCGTTGCGCAGGAGCTGATCACCCGCGACAAGGTCGAGTTCCTGGCCGGCTTCGGCTTCACCCCCAACGCCCTCGCGGTGGCGCCGCTCGCAACGGAAGCCAAGATCCCGATGGTGGTCATGAATGCCGCCACCTCGTCCATCACCGAGCGCTCGCCGTACGTGGTGCGTACGTCCATGACGCTCCCGCAAAACGCGTACGCCATCGCTGACTGGGCCCTGAAGAACAACATCAAGACGGTGTACTCGCTGTACGCGGACTATGGCCCCGGCCAGGACGCCAACGCCCAGTTCCGCAAGACCTTCACCGGCGGCGGCGGCAAAATCGTGGCCGAAGTCGCCGTGCCGCTGAAGAATCCGGAGTTCGGGCCCTACATGCAGCGCATCAAGGACGCCAAGCCCGATGCCGCGTTCCTCTGGTTCCCTTCCGGCGAGCTGTCGGTACTGATGCTGCGCGCCTATCGCGAGCGCGGCCTCGAGCAGGCCGGCATCAAGGCTTTGGGCACGGGCGACGGCACGGACGACATGTTCCTCGACAGCATGGGCGACGTCGCGCTGGGGCTGATCACTGCCTTCCACTACTCGGCCGCGCACGACTCGGCGAAGAACAAGGCCTTCATCAAGGGCTATGAATCGCTGTACGGCACGTCCATACGCCCCAACTTCATGGCCGTGGGAGGCTATGACGGCATGGCGCTGATCTACGAAACGATCAAGAAGCTCAACGGCAAGATCGACGGCACGAAGGCGGTCGAAGCCATGAAGGGCGCCAAGTGGGAAAGCCCGCGCGGGCCCGTCATGATCGACCCGGAAACGCGTGACATCGTGCAGAATATTTACATCCGCAAAGTGGAGCGCCGCGGCAACCACCTGTACAACGTGGAGTTCGCGCACATTCCCAACCTGAAGGATCCTGGCAAGTCCAAGTAAGACGTCCAGCATGGCATCCTCCGTCCGGACCTTCCCGGACGGAGCGCTTGCTTTTCCGGCACCGATGGATGCAGGTGCCCACCGACGGGCCTAAGCATGTGCACCCAGCGTTTCTTCTCGTCGGCAGACATCCGGAGCATCCATTACCCAGGCCTGCACCGACCGGTGCAGTGACCGATTCGCAGCAAGCCATGGATTGTCGCTATCACCCGCGCCCCGCCTGCGCGCAGGACGCCCTCTCACCTTCGCACGTCACCTGGAAGCATTCATGGGCATCGTAATCTTCGACGGCCTGGCCTACGGTATGTTGCTATTCCTGATCGGGGTCGGCTTGTCGATCACGATGGGGTTGATGAATTTCGTCAATCTCGCGCACGGCGCCTTCGCCATGGTAGGCGGCTACGTTGCCGCGCTCGCCATGAGCCACCTCCACATACCATTCGTCGCCAGCTTGGTATTGGCCTTCGTCGCAGCGGCCCTGACGGGCGCGCTGCTCGAGTTCGCCTTTTTCCGCAGGTTGTATCGCGCCCACCCGCTAGACCACGTGCTGCTGTCCATCGGCATCGTGTTCGTGTTCGTCGCGGGAGGCACCTACCTGTTCGGCCCCACCATGCAGCCCTTTACCGCGCCAACTTGGCTAAGCGGCCAGGTGTCGCTGCTGGGCATGGACGTAGGCGCTTACCGCCTGTTCCTCATCATCGTCGGATTCGCCGTGCTGGCGAGCCTGCTGTTGCTCATCAACAAGACGCGCTACGGCGCCATGGTGCGCGCGGCGGTTGACAACCAGCGCGTCGCCGCGGGGCTCGGCGTACGGGTCGACCGCCTGTTCTTCCTCACCTTTTCGTTCGGCTGCGGCCTCGCCGGGCTGGGCGGCGCCCTGGGCCTGGGAATGCTCGGCCTGGACCCGTCCTTCCCGCTCAAGTACATGATTTACTTCCTCATCGTGGTCTGCGTAGGCGGCGCCGGCACCATCGTCGGCCCCTTCGTGGCCGCCGTGCTGGTGGGCATCGTCGACGTCGGGGGCAAGTACTACATACCCGAGCTCGGCGCCTTCCTCATTTACGTATTCATGGTGGTGGTGCTCCTGGCGCGCCCCCACGGCCTGATTCCCAAGCGGGGCCTGACATGACGAAGTTGAATCTGAACCCGCGGCAGATCCTGGCGCTGGAAGTCGTGTTCTGGCTGCTGATCGCCTCGACTTACTTCCTGCTGCCGGACAAGCTGGTCCTCATTTCGCAGATCCTGATCACCGGACTGTTCGCAGTTGCGCTCGACATCGCCCTCGGCTACGCCGGCATCCTCACGGTAGGCCATGCCGCCTTCTTCGGCGTGGGCGCCTATCTGGCAGGCCTGCTGGCCAAGCACGGCTGGGGCGAGCCGTTCTCCGGGCTAGTGCTTGCCCTGGTTGCATGCGCCATACTGGGTTACCTGCTGAGCTACCTCATCGTGCGCGGCAGCGACCTCACCCGATTGATGATCACCATCGGGGTCTGCGTGCTGCTGTTCGAGCTCGCCAACCGGCTCACGCCCATCACCGGCGGCGCGGACGGCCTGCAAGGCGTCGAGATGTGGCCGGTGTTCGGCCAGTTTCGTTTCGACCTCTGGGGCAAGACGGCCTTTCTCTACACCCTGGGCGTGGTGCTGCTGTGCTTCCTGCTGGTGCGGTTGATGCTGCGATCGCCGTTCGGGTTGGTGCTGCGCGGCATCCATGACAACCGGCGCCGCATGATGGCCATCGGCTCGCCCGTCGACTCCCGGCTGCGCGTCGCCTACTGCTTCTCGGCCGCCATTGCGGGCGTCGCCGGGGCATTGCTGGCCCAAACGACCCAGTTCGTCGGGCTCGAGATGCTGAGCTTCAACCGCTCGGCCGAAATCCTCATCATCCTCATCCTCGGGGGTACCGGACGCCTATACGGCGGGCTCATCGGTGCGCTGCTGTACATGACCGTGCACGACTTCTTCTCCGACTTCGATCCGAAGTTCTGGATGTTCTGGCTGGGCATCTTCCTCATCGTGGTCGTGATGATCGGCCGCGGCGGCGTGCTGGGCGTTCTCTCGAAAGTGTTCAAGGTCCGGGAGCATCAGCAATGAGTGCCGCCAAACCTGCCACGCCCGCGCTGCGCACGCAGAACCTGACTAAACGCTTCGGGGCGTTCACCGCCGTCGACGGCGTCTCGCTCGACATCGCGCCCGGCTCGAGACAAGCACTCATCGGGCCCAACGGCGCCGGCAAGACCACGCTGATCAACCTCCTGACCGGCATACTGCGCCCGTCCGAAGGCAAGATCACGCTGGGTGACGACGACATCACTCACCTGTCCGCCGACAAGCGGGTGCATCGCGGCCTGGTGCGGACCTTCCAAATCAACACCTTGTTTCCGCGACTCACGCCGCTGCAGGCGGCCTCGCTGGCGATCGCCGAGCGCGAAGCCCTGGGCAAGGTGTGGTGGCGAACGCTGCACAGCTGCTCCTGGGTGGCCGACGAAGCGCACGCGTTGCTCGAACAGTTCAACCTGGGCCAGTACGCCTACACGGACACCGCCGAGCTGCCCTACGGCAAGCAGCGACTGTTGGAGATCGTGCTGGCGTTGGCTGCCAAGCCCAGTATTCTCCTGTTGGACGAGCCGGCAGCCGGCATTCCGGAAGGCGAGAGCGGCGAACTGTTCGAAGTCATCGCCCAGCTGCCGCGCGAAATGACCGTGCTCTTCATCGAACACGACATGGATCTAGTGTTCCGCTTCGCCGAGCGCATCTCGGTACTCGTCGCGGGCGCAGTGCTGGTCGAAGGCACCCCCGCCGAGATCGCCGCAGACCCGCAGGTGCGGGCAGCCTACTTGGGGAATTCGCGTGTCTGATTTCCTGCACATCGAGAACCTCACGGCCGGCTATAACGACGCGGTCGTCCTCAATAACCTCTCGCTGCGGGTCGAACGCGGCGAAAGCTTGGCCATTCTGGGCCGCAACGGCGTGGGCAAGACCACCCTGCTCGAAACCCTCATGGGCAATACCACGGTCAAGCAGGGTCGGATCCACTGGCTGGGCGAAGACATCACGCGGCTGCGGCCGGCCGAACGCGCACGCCGCGGCATCGGGTGGGTGCCGCAGGAGCGGGAGGTTTTCCCGTCGCTCACCGTGCGCGAAAACCTGGAAGTCATCGCCCGGGGCACGCACTGGACGCTGGACCGGGTTTACGACCTGTTCCCGCGGCTGCGCGAACGCGCCGGCAACTACGGCGGACAGCTCTCGGGGGGCGAGCAGCAAATGCTCGCCATCGGGCGCGCATTGATGACCAATCCGCAGTTGCTGCTGCTGGACGAGCCCATGGAAGGCCTCGCGCCCATCATCGTGGAGGAGCTCTCGGCGGCCGTACGCCGCATGTGCGCCGAAGAAGGGCTCACCGCCATCATCGTCGAGCAGCATCCGGTGCTCGCCCTGTCCATGTCGAAGAACGCCATCGTCCTCGAACGTGGCGTCGTCACCTACTCCGGCAGCAGTGGCGAATTGGCCGGCGACGCCGAACGGCTGGCGCAATTGCTGGGAGTGGGGCAGAAGCGCGCCGCCGGCTGATCCGTATTCATTCACGCCAAGGGGCCGGCGCCCGCCGGCCCCAGCCTCATTCCGCTCACCCTTTGTGGGAGTCCCATCATGATGCAAGTCGAGAAAGCCGGTTTACGCGTCGCGCTGGCCGCCGGCGTCCTTGCCGCCGCCACGGGCGCGCAAGCGCAGAACGTCGTCAAGGTCGGGTTCATCGGAGAAATGTCGGGGCCGTTTGCCGAGTTCGGCAAACAAATGGAAACCGGCATCCAGATTTTCCTGAAGGAGCACGGCGACACCGTGGCCGGCAAACGCGTGGTCGTGATCGTCAAGGACGTGGGCGGCCCCAACCCCGAGCTGGCCAAGCGCCATGCCCAGGAGCTGGTGGTGCGGGAAAAGGTGGACGTCCTGGCAGGCTTTGCGTTCTCGCCCAACGCGTTCGCCGTCGCACCGATTGCCACCGAAGCCAAGAAGCCCCTGGTGATCATGAACGCGGCCTCAGGCGCGTTGCCCGCCGCCTCGCCCTACATCGTCCGCACGTCTTTCTCGCTGCCGGCCATCGTGCCGCCCATCTCCGCATGGATGCTCAGGCAGGGGTACAAGACTGCCTACTCCCTGGTGGCCGACTACTCGCCCGGCCACGAAGTCGAGACCGCGTTCCTGGACTCCTATAAACAGGCCGGGGGCACCGTGGCCGGATCGGTGCGCACGCCGCTCACCACCATGGATTTTTCCGCCTACATGCAGAAAATCAAGGACATCAAGCCGGCGGCGGTCTTCGCGTTCGTCAACGGTGCCGACGTCGCCCAGTCCTTCATGCGCGAATACCGGGCACGCAAGCTCGAAGAGGCGGGCACTGCCATGGTGGGGACCGGCGACATCACAGATGAACCGACGATCGACTCGATGGGCGACGCGCCGCTCGGCGCGGTCACCGGCTATCCGTACTCCATGGACCACGACTCCCCCAAGAACAAGCAGTTCGTCGCCGCATTCAAGGCCGCGCGGGGCCAGCAGGCCCGCCCCAACATCATGGCGGTGGCCGGCTACGACGGCATGGCGCTAATCTACGAAGCATTGCGCAAGACCCAGGGCAAGACCGACGGCGACGCGCTCATCGCCGCCATGAAGGGCGTCAAGCTGGAAAGCCCGCGCGGACCGATCGAGATCGATGCGGCCACGCGAGACGTCAAACAGCGCGTCTACATGCGCAAGGTCGAGCGCGTCGACGGCCGGATGGCCAATATCGAGTTCGAAGCCATCGAACCGAAATAAGCTAAGGAGGCTGCCCATGCCAGCTTCGGCCCAAGCGTGGCTGTCGAAATCGGCGACCGAACTGCACGAGGCATACCGCGGCCGGGCACTTTCGCCGCTCGAGCTCGTCTCGGCGTTGATGGACGCGGTGGCAGATGACGCAAGCACCCTGAACGCCTTCTGCCTCCTGGATCGAGACGGGGCACTCAGCGCCGCCGAGTCTTCCGCCAAGCGCTGGCGCGCCGGCACGCCCCTCGGACCGCTGGACGGTATTCCAGTCTCGATCAAGGACATGTTCGACGTCGCAGGCTGGCCGACACGGCGAGGGTCCCGGGTAACCGCAGGCGCGCCGCCCGCCGCGGCGGACGCGCCCAGCGTCGCATTGCTGCGCCGGGGCGGCGCGGTGTTGTTCGGCAAGACGACGACCACCGAATTCGGCTGGCTCGTGGACTCCGAATCGCCGCTTACCGGCATCACCGCCAACCCTCGGGCTCCCGGCCGCAGCGCAGGCGGCTCCAGCACTGGCGCTGCCGCGCACGTCGCCCAGGGCTGGGGGCCGCTGGCGCTGGGCAGCGATGCCGGCGGGTCGGTCCGCATCCCGGCCTCCTACTGCGCCGTGGTGGGGTTCAAGCCCACGTACGGCGCGATACCGTCCGGCCCGAAACTCAGCGCCTTCTTCGACTTCGCGCACGTTGGCCCCATCGCCCGCTCGGTCAGTGACTGCCGCCTTGCGCTGCATGTCATGGGCAAGCCCGCCCCGTTCGACCCGCACTCGCTCTACGCACGTACGCAAGAGCTCCCACCTCGCTGCCCGGCCATCGCATACATGACTGACGTCGGCGCCGATACGGCGCTGGACCCCAAGGTAGAAGCCGCGATGGAAAGCCTCGTGGAAAGGCTGCGGCGCAGAGGGCATGCCGTCACCCAGTTGCGGATGGACTGGATGGCGCTCGCTGAAGCCTCCTGGACGGTCTGGCAAAGCCGCCTGTACGAATCCTTCATCGACCTCAAGCCCGATCAAATCAAGGCACTGGATCCGAGGCTGCAAGCGCTGTATGCGCAGGGCGCAGCCCTGGACAGCTGGAGCCTGGCCGACGCCCGTGCCAAGCTGCGGATCGCAGCGGCCGACATTGCGGCAGCTTTCTGCGAGGTCGACTTGCTGCTCACGCCCACCAGCCCGGCAGGCCCGCCCCCGGTCGGCGCGCTGTGCCGCGACAGCCATCCGCTGTGCGACCGTATTCGACAAACCTGCAATTGGCACCTCGCCAATCCCTATACCTTTCCGCTCAACCTGACGCAGCAGCCGGCGCTTTCCATGCCGCTGACCGTCGACGCCGAAGGCCTGCCCGTCGGGCTGCAAGTCGTTGGCCGCAAATACCACGACGAAACGGTGCTCGACTTCGCGCAGATGCTGGAATCCACACGTCTTCTTCAGGAGTCAGATCATGCCTAAGATCCTCGTGCAATCCCCGCACGCTCCCGTCACCGGGTTTACTGACAAAGGAACGCCATCGCCGCTGGCACAGGCCATCCGCGCCGGCGATTTCCTCTACGTTTCGGGACAAGGACCGCTCGACCCGGCCACCAAGGAAGTCGTCTCCGACGACATCCGCGTCCAGACCCGGCGTACCCTACAAAACCTGGTGGCCGTGCTCGAGGCCGGCGGCGCCACCCTGGCGAACGTCGTGAACATGCGGGTATGCCTGCGCGACGTCGCCGACTTCCCCGCTTTCAACGAAGAGTTCCGCGAATTCATGGGCGGCGAGAAAGTCACCCGTACCTGCACGGGGGGTACGCCCCACCGCCCGGGCGTGCGGGTCGAAATCGATTGCGTCGCCTACCTGGGTTGAGGAGGTAACGATGTTCAAGATGCCCATCGTCGACTTGATGAAGCAGGGAGACGAACTCGCCGCGAGCGGCAAACGCGTCGCCGTGCTCTGGCAAGAACCCGAATCCCTGGTGTTCCTCGCGCGGGGGCGGGAATACCGCAGCGAATTCCACATCAACCCCAGCGACGAAATGATGTACATGGTCAAGGGGCAGATGAACCTGCACTACAGGACGCCCGAAGGCAAGGAGGAGATCGCCGTGCTGCCGCAGGGCTCGGTCATCTACACCCCGGCCGGCATCCCGCACTCGCCCCGCTTCCCGCCGGATGCCTACCTGCTGGTGCAGGAGCGCAAGCGCCGGCCGGGAGAAATCGACCGCTTCCAGTGGTTCTGCCCGAACTGCGACGCCTTCCTGCACGAAGAGTCCTGCCACGTCGACGACTACCGCGCCGACCCGGTGTCCAAGGCTTATCAGCGCTTCTTCGACAATGAAGAGTTCCGCACGTGCAAGTCCTGCGGGACGGTGATGCCGCGGCCTTGAGGTAGCAATCGCGTTCCGTGCGTCATCCAGGGCATGCCCCGGATGGCGCGTCAGCCGCGCGAAGACAATTTATTGTCAGGGCGCTCTTTCGCTGGGCGCGTGGCACGACGAACGTCTTCCCGCTTGCGCCCCGATCCTGGGGAGGGCGCTCCCGTCTTGCCCGCAGCCGATCGACCTGCCTGGCTACGCCCGCCGCCCTCGCGATTTGCGCGGGGACCGCGCTCGTGCGAGCGTGGCGGCCGCGGCGCCCGCTCCTCCCGGTCCGGAGCCGTCACGACGAAGGCGGGAAGCGGCTCGCGATCGATCTTCCTCTTGATCAGTTTTTCGATGTCGGCAAGCAGCTTGGTTTCCTCGGCATCGACGAGCGACACGGCCGAACCCGTCGCCCCGGCGCGGCCCGTACGGCCGATGCGGTGCACGTAATCCTCGGGCACGTTGGGCAGCTCGAAATTCACGACCTGGGGCAGTTGCTCGATGTCCAGGCCGCGCGCGGCGATGTCTGTCGCCACGAGCACTTCCACCGAACCGTCCTTGAACCCGGCTAGCGCCTTCGTGCGGGCCGACTGGCTCTTGTTGCCGTGGATGGCGGCAGCGGGAACGCCGTCCTTGACGAGCTTCTCGGCCAGGCGGTTAGCGCCGTGCTTGGTCCGCGTGAAGACGAGCACCTGCTTCCAGCCGTTGCTGCGCACCAGGTGGCTGAGGAGGTCGCGCTTTTGCTCCTTCGGCACCAGCAGCACCGTTTGCCGCACGAGCTCGGATGCCGTATTGCGGCGGGCGACCGAGACCTCTTCAGGATCGTTCAGCACCCCTTTGGCGAGCGCCCGGATGTCGTCGGAGAACGTCGCGGAAAACAACAGGTTCTGCCGCTTGGTCGGGAGCAGGGCGAGGATCTTGCGGATGTCGCGGATGAAGCCCATGTCGAGCATGCGGTCGGCTTCATCGAGCACCAGGATTTCCACGCCCGACAAATCCAGCGTCTTCTGGCCGACGTGATCGAGCAGCCGTCCCGGGGTCGCGACGAGGATGTCGAGCGGCTTTTTCAGGGCGGCGATCTGCGGGTTGATGTTGACGCCGCCGAACATGACCATGGACTTGAGCGGCAGGTATTTGCCATAGGCCTGCACCGATTCTTCCACTTGCGCGGTCAGTTCGCGCGTCGGCGTCAGGATCAGGCAGCGGGGCCGGCCGGGCCGAAGCTGGGCAGGGCGGTTGCGCGACAACAAGTGCAACAGGGGCAACGTGAAGCCGGCGGTCTTGCCGGTCCCGGTCTGCGCCGCGGCCAGCAGGTCGCGGCCCTTGAGCACGAGCGGGATGGCCTGCGCCTGGATGGGTGTAGGGTGGGTGTAGCCAACGTCGGCAATAGCGCGCAGCAACGGCTCGGCCAAGCCGAGATCGACGAATGAAACTTCGGAAGTAATCAAGAAAACTCCAGCGACGGCCCGTCGCTCAAGCTGAGAGACTCCAATCGAGGCTGACGTGCGAAAAACTGGGAAAGGGAATCCGGATGCGGTGCGGCGCAGAGGCCGGGCCGGAGGGCGTCCGTATTGGAGCCGGACGTGGTGCCATTGTACCCGCTTACGGCGACCTAGTGTTAACCCTAGTGACGAGTCGCCTCAGTAGGCGTATATTTAGCGTTGTTTCACTATTAAACTCGCGTTTTATATATAAAACGCCAGCCAGTGACAGCGAACGAGTTTCCGGCGGGCGCGATTCGGCCCGCCCCCATCCGCTTTAGCGGCAATGCCGCGCATGCAGGAGTACACCATGACGGATATGTCTGAACAACAACAAGTCGCCCGCAGCTGGGACCGCCCGGAAGGCGCCGACTTCAAGACCTGGATGGAAACGCGCATCGCGCGTTTCTCCACCCGTAAATACGATTGGGATGCCCTGAAGTTCCAGGCCGATTTCGATCCCAAGTATCGCCGCGCCCAAATGCGCTACGTGGGCACGGGCGGTACTGGCGTTGCCTCTGACTCCAACACCGTGCCGTCGGAACACTTCACGTTCTCGACCATGGTGATCCCGGCCGGCCATGAAGGCCCCCCGCACGTGCACGTGGACGTCGAAGAAGTCTTCTTCGTGCTGCGTGGCAAGCTCAAGGTGATCCTGGAGAAGGACGGCGAACGCTACGAAACCATCCTGAGCGACCGCGACCTCATCTCGGTACCCCCCGGCGTGTATCGCGAAGAAATCAACATCGGCGATGAAGACGCCCTGATGTGCGTGATGCTGGGCGCCAAGAAGCCCATCACGCCGACGTATCCGCCGGAACACCCGCTGGCCAAGATCAAGCGGTCGTAATCCGCGCCAGGCGCAATTCCCGCGCTGTAGCGTCGCGACGGGCGGTGCGGGCGGGCCGGCTATGCCGGCCTCGCCTGCACCGCCTTATAGGCGCTGGCAAACGTTCCGGATCGCATCGCGACGCGTCGCCGGACTGCCGTGCCAACGCCCCGATATGAGAAGGTTGAAGGACTGAGGACCATGCATACCGAAACGCTGGCGCCGGAACCGTCGCCAGAAACACTGGAGCTGCTCAATACCCGTTTCGCCGAGCGGTCGGTGCAAACCGCCGACGGCGCGCAGTGTTTTCGCGAGGCTGGCCAAACGGGCGCGGACGGCATGGCGCTCGTCCTCCTGCACGGCATCGGCTCGGGCGCGGGGTCGTGGCTGCACGCTGCCCTCGAGCTGGCCGGGCGCACGCGCGTCATCGCGTGGGATGCGCCGGGTTATGGCAACTCCGCAAGACTGGCGCCTGCGTCCCCGGGGCCGGAAGACTACGCCGCGCGGCTGCACCAAATGCTCGATGCGCTGGGAATCGAACGCTGCGTGCTGGCCGGGCACTCCCTCGGCACGCTGATGGCCACAGCATATGCGCACGGCCTGGGTAAAGGGCGGGTGGCCCGCCTGGTGTTGCTGAGCCCGACGCGCGGCTACGGCAATCCCGCACAAGCCGAACGTCGCGAAGCCGTCCGCACCGAACGGATCCGCACGCTAGAGCAAGTGGGCATCGCCGGCATGGCGCGTTCGCGCCCGGCCAAAATGTTGTCCGCGCAACCGAGCGCCGAAGCGCTCGCGTGGGTCCGCTGGAACATGGAACGCCTCGATGCAGCCGGCTACCGCCAGGCCATCGAAATGCTGTGCAACGCAGACATGTCGCGCTATGCACCGGCCCCGGTACCGGTAGAGGTGCACTCGGGAGACCAGGACACGGTCACCATCCCGGCCAACTGCCGAGCCATCGCCGAAATGTTCCAGGCGCCCTATGGAAGCATCGATGTCGCCGGGCACGCCTGCCACATCGAACGGCCCGGAGCCGTCGCCGCCATACTTGAACAAGCCCTCGCCGCCGCCTCGCGTTGATCATGAGCGAAGTCGTCACCAGCGAAGACATCCCGGACCGCTACATCGTTCCCGGGCTCGAGCGGGGCCTGCGGCTGCTGGGCCAATTCGGACGGCAGGACCGCATTCTCTCCGCACCGGAAATCGCGCGCCGCTTGGGGCTGCCGAGGTCGACCGTATTCCGGCTGCTGACCACGCTGGAGGCGCTCGGCTTCATCGAGCGCACGGAAGGCGGCCGCAGTTATCGGCTGGGGATGGCGGTGCTCACCTTGGGCTTTGAGTACCTTGCCTCGCTGGAGCTGACCGAGCTCGGTTCGCCGCTGTTGCAGCGCCTGCGGGACGAAAGCGGGTATTCCTGCAACCTGGTGGTCAGGGATGGCCGCTCCATCGTCTACGTCGCCAAAGTCTCGGCGCCCACGCTGTTTCCCAGCGCCGTGAGCCTGGGAACGCGCTTGCCCGCGCATGCCACGGTGCTGGGCCGGGTCATGCTGAGCGACCTCGACGATGAAGAGCTCCGCGAACTCTATTCCGAGGAACAACTGGAGGTCTTTTCCCCCAGCACGCCGCCCACGCTGGCGGCGCTGCGCGAAATGCTCGAACAAGACCGGGCCCAGGGATATGCCATGGGCGCCGGCTTCTACGAGCCCAGCATTACCAGTATCGCGGCCCCCGTTCGCGATCATACGGGTCGCGTGGTCGCGGCGCTCGGCGCCGCGCTTCCTTCGTCGCGCGTCGAGGCATCGCGCGTCGACGATTTGATCCAACAAGTTAGAGCCACCGCGGACGAATTGTCGCGCCTGCTCAATTACTCACCCACTCGTTGACCGGGCGTATGCCCAGGAGCCATTCATGTTGAGAATTTCCATGATCGGAGCGGGCGCCATCGGCACCAGCGTCCTGTCGCTGTTGAAGAATGACCCCGACGTATCGGTCGACAGCGTGATCGTGCCGGAGAACGCTCTCGCGGCGGCGCGCGAGCAGATCGCGCAGATCGCTCCCCGGGCCCAGGTCGTCACGCGCCTGGCCGACGTTGCCGAGCGTCCCGACCTGCTGGTCGAATGCGCAGGGCACGGTGCGCTGCGCGCGCATGTATTGCCGGCCCTGGAACAAGGCATCCCCTGCCTCGTGGTATCCATCGGCGCGCTGTCCGACGTCGAGCTCGCGCGCCAACTGGAAGAAGCGGCGACCCGCGGCAAGACCCAGATCCAGCTGCTGTCCGGTGCCATCGGCGGCATCGACGCGCTGGCGGCGGCGAAGATCGGCGGCCTGGACTCGGTGGTCTATACCGGTCGCAAACCGGCGCTGGCCTGGAAAGATACGCCCGCCGACGGCCCGTTCCAGCTCGAGTCGCTGACCGAGCCTACCGTCATCTTCGAAGGCCCGGCCGGCGAAGCCGCCCGGCTCTTCCCGAAGAATGCCAACGTCGCCGCCACGCTTTCGCTGGCTGGCCTGGGCTTGGACCGCACCCAGGTGCGCCTCATCGCCGACCCGACCAGCAAGGAAAACGTCCACCACGTGGAAGCCCGCGGCGCCTTCGGCAGCTTCGAAATCACGATGCGGGGCAAGCCGCTCGCGGCCAACCCGAAAACCTCGGCGCTGACCGTCTACAGCGTCGTGCGGGCCATCGGCAACCAGGCCCACGCCATAAGCATCTAGAAGTTCGATCTCACGTATCGAACCAGCAGCCAACGGCTGCAGGGGTATCCCCCGAAGGGGAGAGGATCGGAGGAGCGATCCGTCCCGCCTGCCTGACTCGCAACCGGCGTAAGACTGAGTACCGGCAGGTTTTTTTTGCGGCGGAAAAGCACGCCCTTTTCCGCCGACCCGGTCTGTTCCCTGGCGCCTGGGCCCTGTGCGGGCCCGGCGCCGCGACCGGCTAGGCCCGGTGAATAAGTAGGAAACAGACCGTTTCTGTCTTGGAGTAGTCAATCAACATGTTCAAACCCAGTCTCCGCCTGGTGGCCGGCGCTTTGCTCGCGACGGTCGCCACGGCCTCTTTCGCCCAGGCTCCCGCCGCTGACGATGCCGCCGCCCAGGCCGCGCTCAAGCAGGGGCAATTCCGCATCGTCGCCCCGTTCCCCCCCGGCGGCCCCGTCGACGTGCTGTCGCGCCTGCTGGCGACCGGACTGCAGCATCTCTATGGCCAAAGCGCCGTGGTGGAAAACCGTCCCGGCGCCAACGGCAACATCGGCATCGAACTCGTCAAGCGCGCGGCGGGCGACGGTCACACGATGCTGGTGGTCCCGGCAGGCAACATGACCATCAACCCGACGCTGATGCCCAACCTGCCCTACAACGTCGAGAAGGACTTCATTTCCGTCGCGATGCTGGCCAAGGCGCCCAACGCCATCGCCGTGTTCCCGTCGGTTCCCGCCCGCAACATCCAGGAGCTCATCGCGCTGACGAAGGCCAAGCCCGGCACCATGGCCTACGGCTCGCCCGGCGTGGGCAGCGGCCTGCACCTGGCCGGCGAATTGTTCAAGGACGCCACCGGCGCGGACTTGCTGCACGTACCCTATAAAGGCACCACGCAAGCACTGAACGACACACTGGGCGGCCAAATCCAGGTGATTTTCGGCGCGGTCCCCACGCTCATGCCGCAAATCAAGGCAGGCAAACTGCGCGCCCTGGCCCTGACCGGCGCAGATCGCTCGAGCGTCCTGCCCGAGGTGCCCACGCTGGCCCAGGCCGGCGTCGAGGGCGTGAACGTCGTCTCCTGGTACGGCCTCTACCTGCCCAGCTCGACCCCCGCCAACATCGCCGGCCAACTGGCGCGCGACGTGACCAAGATCCTGGGCGATCCCGCCACCCTGGAAACGCTCAAGGCGCAAGGCCTGGATCCCTCGCCGCTGCGCCTGGAGGCGTTCCGCAAGTTCCAGGCTGACGAAACCAAGACCTGGGAAAAAGTGATCAAGGCCCGCGGCATTACCGCAGGCTGACGGCGAACCGGAGCCCGGCGGCGAGACGCCCGCTCCGGACGACCCCTCGCGGCCTGCGAGGGGTCGTCTTTTTCTTTATCCTAGACGATCCACGCGAGAAATCCGGGGGCGTCCGGCGCCGGGGGTCTCGCGAACCTGCTCATGTTGGAGTAGACTCGAGCGTTTTTGCCAGCCGTTTCGCAGGAGAACCGGCCGCTTCGCAAGAAAAATCGGAGGCCATCGGCCTACCCGGGCTTTCGTTGTGCCCGTCCCTTGGTCGCAAGACTCATTTCCAAGGAGCATCGACACCATGCAAGGCCTGCACTTAACCGCAGATCTTTACCATTGCGCCTGCGATGCCGTCCTGATGACGGACGCAGACACGCTCGCGCGTCTTTGCCGCCAACATACTCTCGAGGCCGGATTGACCCTGGTTGACGAGAAATGGCACACCTTTCCCGAATTCCAGGGCCAGCCCGGCGGCGTGACCGGCATGCTGCTGCTGGCCGAGTCGCACCTTGCCGTGCATACATGGCCAGAGCGCAAGGGCGTGACGCTCGACGTATACGTCTGTAACTTCCAGGAAGACAATTCCCGCAAAGCCGAAGCCCTAATGAAGGCCATCGTCGAGGCATTTCAACCGGGGGACCAACAGCGCCAGCAATTGCTGCGCGGAGATGCCGACGGCCCCGCGGAAGCCGGCGAGCTCCTGCTGGAGAACGTGGCCGACGTCGCCCATTTCGGCTTCCGCTTCGAGCGGCGCATCCTGAGCCGGCAAACCGCATACCAAAGGCTGGAACTGCTCGAATCGGCGGCGCTAGGCCGCACGCTGCGGCTCGATGGGCGGTTCATGACGTCCGAAGCCGAGGAATTTTTCTACCACGAAGCCCTCGTGCACCCTGCCGCCACCGCGCATCCCGCTCCGCGGTCCGCGTTGATCATGGGCGGCGGCGACGGCGGTGCGCTGGAAGAACTGCTGAAACACCGCACCATCGAACGCGCAACCCTGGTGGACCTGGACGGCGACGTCATCGACGTCGCACGCCAATACTTGGAAAAGATCCATCGTGGCGCGCTGAACGATCCGCGCGCCACGGTGTTGGTCGAAGACGGTGCCGCCTTTCTTGCACGCACCTCCGAGCGCTACGACCTGATCTTGCTCGACCTGACCGACCCGGATACGCCTGCGGGCCCACTCTACACACCGGAGTTCTTCCGCCGGTGCAAAGAGGCGTTGTCGCCCGGCGGGGCCTTGGTGCTGCACATTGGCTCCCCTTTTCACCAGGCCGACCAAGTCCGCGGGTTCTGCCGCACGCTGCGCAGCGAGTTTGCCTACGTGCGCCCATACGGGCTGCACATCCCGCTCTACGGTACATATTGGGGGCTGGCCGTGGCATCCGACTCGCTCGACCCCGTCGCGGTGCCGGGCGAAACGATACATGGGCGCCTGGAAGAGCGCCGGGTCGGCGACCTACAGTACTACAACGCCCAGGTCCACGGCGCGCTGTTCGCCCTGCCGAACTATTACCGCCGGCTCGTCGCAGACGAGGCCTGACGCATCCTGCTCCTGCGTCCGTCATTGCCCGGAACGCCCCCGGAACGCGATGACGGACGCTTTATCCTTGCGCCCGGCGCAAAAGCGCCGCCCGCGCCATCCCACCGGTTCATTCCAGCACGATTTTTGCCTCGGCGGCGATACGCCGGAACTTGGCGATGTCCTGTGCAACTTGCTCGGCTAGTGCCTGGGCCGGAGCATACTGGACGTTCAAGCCAATGTCGTAGGCCTTGCTGCGCAACGCCTGGTCCGCGGCAATCGTTTGCAGCGCCCGGCCCAGCACATCCACCACCTCGGGGGGCGTTCCTGCCGGTGCCATCACGCCTTGCCACCAGGTCATGTCGTAGCCTTTCAAGCCCGCCTCGTCCACCGTTGGCAGGTCGGGGAACCGCGGGTCCCGGACGCTGCCTGTCGTCGCGATCGCTTTGACCTTGCCCGCGTCCACGTGCGGTTTGGCCGCGCCATCGTGCGTACAGCTCACCTGGCCCGCGCCAGCTCCAGGCCTCTCGCGGTCGGCTCCATCCCGGCTGAGGTCTTGACCAACAGCGGATCGTGAAAGATTTCCCGCAACCGCGCCAGCGCGCTGGACATCGCGGACTGTCCTATGCCTACCCGTTCCGCCGCGCGCGTGACGTGCCGCTCTTTCATCAAAGCGTCCAGGTAGGTCAGCAACTGGAGGTTGATTCGCTTGTAGTCCAGCATGAGGGCTCCTGCTCGTTTTCATTGGAAGGGCGCGCGTGACGCCGCCTGCAGCCCTAGCACCGCGTCGCGCACCATTCCCAATGCGCGGCTCAGCGGCTTGTCGCGCCGCATCACCCACGCCAACCGCCGCTCCAGGCCGGGTGCAAGCGGGATGACGTCCAGGCCGCTCCGGAGTCGCGCGGTCGCCACCGACAGTTGGGGCAATAGCGACCACCCGAGCCCTGCCGCCACCATCTCCTTGATCGCCTCCACGCTGCCCAGCTCCATCACGGGCTTGACGTGGCAACCCGCCCGGCCGAACCACTCATCGATCAACCGGCGTGTATTGGCACCCCGCTCGAACAGCACGAGCGGCTGCCGTGCTAGCGCCTGCGGCGAAATTCGCTTCATCGACGCCTGGCCACGCGGCGCGATCGCCAGGAACGCATCACGCACCACCGGCCGGATATCCAGGCTGCGCCCGGCTGCCGGCAATGTCACCAGCGCGGCATCCAGCGTGTTGTCTTCCACGCGGCGCAGGATCTCCGGCGTATTGCCGGTGCTCACCGCGATGTCGAGCTGCGGCACTTTGCGCTTGAGTTGCCTGAGTACCGGCGGCAGCAAGTGAATGCAGGCGGTGGCGCCGGTGCCGATGCGAACGAGCCCGCCCGGCGCATTCGCATGTTGCTGCATCGCCGCCTCGGCGTCGTCGAGCGCAAGCTTGATGCGCGCCGTGTGCTCCAGCAGCAAACGCCCGGCCTGGGTAGGCATCACCCGCCGCCCGACCCGCTCGACCAGGCGCAACTGCAACCTGCGCTCCAACTCGCGTATCTGGTGGCTGACCGCAGGTTGCGTCATGCCGGCCCGTTCGGCGGCAGCGGTGAAGCTGCCCAATTCCATTGCGCTGCTGAAAGTGAGCAGGTAGGCGGGATTCAGGGGCTGCATAGAAGTTGTTTATGCATTGCATAAGAAGACGCAGGTTCTTTTATGTAATGCCAAACGCTAGAGTACGGTCAACGCCATACAAACCCCGACGCCGGGCGCTTCGTCCGGACCGACTTCTCATCGCCAGCCATGCCCCATCGCCCTTCTCCGGGCACGCCCGCCTCTCCATCTGCGATGAAGACACCGGTTGTGGCCCGGGAGAACGTCATCCCCCGCCGTATCGTCGTTTGCCTCGGCGTGGCCCAGGTCATCGCCTGGGGCACGATGCACTACCTCGTGTCAGTGTTCGGCCCATCGATCCAGGCGGAAACCGGCTGGCAGGCAGGATTCGTATACGGCGGGTTCTCCTGCGCCCTGGTCGTCATGGGAATCGCCTCGGCCTCCGCAGGACGCTGGATCGACCGGCGCGGAGGCCGCGCGGCCATGATGGCAGGATGCTGGATTGGTGCCGCGGGCTGCGCCACGCTGGCCGTTGCGCATCACGGCGCCGTCTACTACCTGGGCTGGATACTGCTCGGGCTTGCCATGCGCCTCGCGCTCTACGATGCGGCCTTCGCCGCCCTGGCGCACCTCGCGGGGCCTCGCTCACGCACCGCAATGTCATCCATCACACTATTCGGCGGGTTCGCCTCGACGGTCTTCTGGCCGCTCGGCCAGTGGATGGCCGAGGCCTGGGGATGGCGCGCGGCCCTGCTTGCCTATGCCCTGGCACTGGCAGCGTCATCCCTGCTGCACCTGGCCCTGCCGGCACACCGTGAGGCCGCAGGCCCGGCCGCAAGCGCGGTCACCACGGTCCCGCTGCCGGCACTCCGCGCAGACGTCGCGCTTTACGGCTGCACCGCCGCGATCGTCCTTTTCCTCCAGTCCGGCATGGCCGCGCACCTGCCCGGCATGTTGCACGGGCTCGGCTGGACGCCGGCCACGGCCATTACCCTGTCCACGCTCTTCGGCCTAGGCCAGGTGGCAGGACGCTGCAGCCTCGCGCTCGCCGGCCAGCGCATCGGCATACTGACCGTCAATCTCGTTCCATGTTCGCTACTGTGCCTCGCATTCGCCGCCGCGCTCGCCGCCGGCACGACCCTGCCCGGCGCGGCACTCTTTACACTCCTATACGGCGCAGGAAACGGGATGGCCACCATCATGCGCGGCGCGATCCCGCTCGCCCTGTTCGATGCGCGGCAATACGGCCGCATCGTCGGCGGCGTCCTGAAGCCGGTTTTCATCCTGTGCGCCGGCGCACCGGTCGTATTTGCATTGGCCATCAGAAACCTGGGCTACCCGGGAACCTTGGCATTGATGCTGGTCATGTCCGTGGCGCTACTGGCAGCCGCCGTCGCGCTTCACCGTCGTCATCGCAAGGAGGCAAGCCCATGACGCATCCAGGCACCATCGTCGTTACCGGCGGCAGCCGCGGCATAGGCGCCGCGACGGTCCGCTTGGCGGCCGCTGCCGGCTACGATGTTTGCTTCACCTACCACGAGCAGGGCGATGCGGCGCACGCCTTGGTACAGGAAATCCGGGCCCTTGGCCGCGAAGCGACCTGCATCCAGGCGGACGTCGCAGACGACGACGCCGCAGACCGCGTGTTCGCGCATGCTGCCTCCCTACCCCGGGCGATAACCGGCCTGGTCAATAACGCCGGGGTCACGGGCCCCATCGGCCCCTTCCACGCAGCCGACACCAAGACCCTGCGGCGCGTATTGGAAGTGAACGTCATGGGGACCATGAGCTTTAGCCGGCACGCGGTACGCATGTGGCTGGAACAAGGCAGGCCCGGCCACATCGTCAACGTCTCGTCCATCGCCGCCGCATCCGGGGCGCCTGGCGAGTACGTGCACTACGCCGCATCCAAGGCCGCGGTGGAGGGTTTTACCGTCGGCCTCGCGCGCGAGGTCGCGGCGCAGGGGATCCGCGTCAATGCGGTCGCGCCGGGAACGACGCTGACGGACATCCATGCCGCAGCCGGCGAACCCGACCGTCCCAAGCGCATCGCAGCGCGCGTGCCAATGGGGCGTATCGCGCGCGCCGAAGAAATCGCCGAGGCGGTCATGTGGCTGCTATCGGAACGCGCAGGCTACGTAACGGGCTCGGTACTCAAAGTCGCGGGCGGCCTGTAGCCGGCCTGGGCGCTGGCCAAGGCTCGGGTGTCTGGCAAGGACTGGCACCACGCCGGAAACGGCTAGCCAGGTGGCCACGCCCGGGCAGGCACGCCGATCATCCGGCTGATCGTCCCGCGGTCCGCGCCCCGCAGCCAAGCCAAGGCCACCGGCCACAAGACGTCCTGGAAATCGCTGTGGAAAAAGGCGAAATGGCCCACCTTCTCCCGGCCGATCTCTCGCGGCGCAATGCGCAAATGCGTGCGCTCGCACCGAATGAAATAGCCTAGCGCGCGGTCGATGGCTTCGACGGTCCCGAACGGGTCGTCCGTCAGGCTGATGGCAAGGATGTGGGCGCGCGCCTGCGCCGCGGGCAAGCCGGCATCCCGGAACTGGCGGCGGGCGCTGGGACGGTCTTCATAGCGCGGCGTCGGCGCACTCCAATCCCGCGCCACGCCGGCGGGCGCGTCTTCCAGCCACCCGAGGCGGCGCCCTGGGAAATAGCCGAACACGCGCGCCAACGCCGGCATGACCACATGCCATTTGAGCGCCATGCGCCATCGCGCCCCGGCCCCGTAATCGCGCCAATAGGCAAATTGCGCGCCGACGGTCACCATGCGGCTGATGTACCGGTTCGACGGAGCCAGTGCCGGAGCCCATCCGCCAAAGCTGTGTCCGACCAAATGAACCTCGCGTCCCGCCCACATGCGTGTCGCGTACTCGAGCACGGCTTCGCAGTCGAGCGCCCCCCAATCCGTCCAACTGGCCTGGAAGCCGCGCAGGCGCCCGGGACGCGAATGGCCGATGCCGCGGTAGTCATAGACCACCGCATCCATGCCGTTGTCGTACAGGTACTGCGCGAAGCGAAAGTAATAACGGCTCTTGACCGAGGTTGCCGCGTTGATGACCACGACGGGACGCGGGACCAACCGCGGGGCATCCACGCCCCGCCAAACGAAGGCGGCGAGCGGATAGCCGTCCGCGGCCGGAATGGTGATGGCCATGGCCGCGCCCGGCAGGTCGATGCCGCTCGCGGGAGGCTTGGACAGGGCGCTCACGGACGGCTCCGTTCGAATCGCTGCTCGACCACTTCCGTTCCCCATTGGTCGCCGACCCACTCCTCGGCGAGCACGAAGCCGTGGGCCTCGTACAGGCGGTGCGCGGCGTCGAGGCCTTGGAAGGTCCACAGCATGATCTTGGGGAAACCCTGTGCGTCGCAGAAGGCCACGGCTTCATCCAACAGCTTGGCGCCTATGCCGGCGCCGCGCATGCCTTCTTCCACGATGAACCAGCGCAGATGCGCGGCGTCTGGGCCGAGGGCGTCGCCGTCGATGGCCACGGCGCCGACGATGCGGTCGCCGAGCAGGGCAGTCCAGATTTCACTGCGCGTCGAGGCAGGCCGCGCGCAGAACTCGGCAAGCCCGCTGGCGACCTTGCCCTCGAAATAGGCGCCGAATCCGGCCGCCCGGGCATAGTAGCGTCCGTGCATTTCGACGACCCGGCCCACGAGGCCCGGCCGGTAACCCCGTTCGATGCGAACGGGAACGGCCTCGGCTTTGCCGGCCCCGCGCCCGGCCAATGCCTGCGCGTACGTGCGCAGGCCGCACTCCACCGCCTGCCGCTCGGCGGCGGACAGCGGCGCAAGCGCCTTGGCGACCTGTTGGCTGCCATAGGCGTCGATGGCGGCCAACGTGCGGCGGCCGCGCGCCGTGAGCGTCAGCAGCTTGACCCGCCCGTCCTCAGCGCTCGGCGATTCCCGCAACTCGCCAGCTTCGATCAGCTTGCGAACCATGCGGCTGACGCTGGATTTCTCTAGCTTCAGCCGCTCGGCCAATTGGGCCGCCGCAAGCGCACCATGGCGGCCGATCTCGACGATGGCGTGCACGGCCGAGGGCGGATAGTCCGTCGCCGCCAAAGTGGGCTTCATGAAGCCCAGTTCCCGCACGATTTGCCGCGACGCTTCGCGGACGCAGTCGATCAGCGGCGATTCCAAGACAACCGCCATGGCACCTCCGATATGGTTGTACGGTACAACCGTATATCGAAATGCCCCGGTCCGCAAATCCCGGGCAACCGCCTGGCCTTCCCGCGATGCCGTCCCCTGCGTCATCGCGGAGCCGATACTGCCGGCCACCCGCCTCCGCGCAGGAACGACACGCTACTTTGCCGCAGCGAGCCTGAAATCGTAATGTGCTTCCCAGTAAGGGCGGTCCATCACCCGTCCGTCGCTGGCCGTCCCTGGCTCCATGCGCTCGAACGGCACGATGAGGCTGTCCCGCACGCCGAACACGACGTCCGTCTCCAGGTAGGGGCTGTTAGCCACGAACAAATGCGTCGCGATGGGAACATGGCCTTCGGCCGACACGATCATGTGGATGTGCCCAGGCCGGTTGGGATCGCGCCGCATGTGCTCTATCATCCGGCCGACCGGTCCGTCCATCGGGATGGGATAAAAGCTCGGCTTGATGGACCAGAACCAATACCGCCCTTCCTCGTCGGTGCGAATGCGGCCACGCGCCCGCATTTGGGCATTGCCTTCGAGCTGCATGTCGTAGACGCCTTCGCCGTCGCCAGACCAGATGTCCAAGAGCGCGCCCGCCAAAGGACGTCCCTCCGTATCGGTGACCCTCCCGTGATAGAAAGCCGGCTCGCCGCGCACGCCGGCGCCCAAGTCCGCGCCAAGCGGCAGGTCGGGCGCCCCCTCCCAGTAATACGGGCCGAGCACCGTGGCTTCGGTCGCAGGCGTCACCGCGTTGGTGCTCGCCTTGCTGGCGCGCATCTGCGCCAAGGCCACCACCAGCATCGACAAACCCAGGGTATCCGAAAGCAGGATGAATTCCTGGCGCTTGTCGGTGCACGTCTGTCCCACGGCAGTCAAGAACTGTATCGCCGCCATCCACTCCTCGGAACGCAGATCGACCTTGCGCGCAAACGCATGCAAATGCTTGACCAGCTCCGTCATGACGAAGCGGAACCGCTCATCCTCACAGCCGGACAACGAAGCAATGACTTTTTCCGTCAAGTCCAGCGCGCAGGTACTCGTTGCATCCATACTCACCTCTCTCCTGATAGTTATCGTCAGCGGCCCCATCGTCGGCGGGCCTGCTTAAGCAAGCGGCGCCGCGACCGGCGTCCTGCCGTGATAATCTGGCCCACTTCTATGGGAAGGACAGCCGTCGCACGCCATGGAACTTCGCCATTTACGATATTTTTCCGCCCTTGCGGAATGCCTCAACTTCACGCGGGCGGCAGAACGCGTCCACGTCACCCAGTCCACGCTTTCCCACCAGATACGGCAGCTGGAAGAAGAGCTCGGCCACGTGCTGTTCGAACGCATCGGCAGGAAGGTCATGCTCACCGAGGCCGGCGAAACCTTCTTGGGATACGCGTCGCGCGCCTTGCGCGAAGTCGACCAGGGGCTGGGCGAGCTGCGCCAGTCGTCGGGCGCCCTGAAGGGAGAAGTCCGCATCGGGGCGACGCTCACCTTCAACATGAATTTCCTGCCCGAATGCCTGGCGCGATTCATGGGCAGGCACCCCGGCGTGAAGATCTTGGTCGAGGAGCTATCCGCGCAAGACATCGCCAACGCCCTCATCGCGGACCAGCTGGACCTCGGCGTGGGGTACCAGCCCACCGACCCGGAAGCGCTTTGGTTCGAGCCCTTGCACAACGAAGAGATGGTCCTGGTGGTTTCCGCCTCCCATCCGTATGCCAAGCGGCGCCGGCTCAGGATGGTGGAATTGCACAAACAGCCGTTGGTACTGCTGTCCTCGCAATACACGACGCGCCGGCTACTGGACGAATACTTCGCAAGCTGCGGCGCCGAGCCTCTCGTCGTGGTGGAAATGAACGCAGTCATGCCCATGATCGGCCTGGTTGCCAAGACGCAGCTGGCCACTATCATCTCTGAACACGCGGTGCCTGAACGCAGCGACATCTGCGTACTCCCGCTCGAGAGCCCCAATCCCATGCGCACGCCGGGATTACTGTGGAAACGCGGCGCCACGCCGCGCCCGACGGCCAAAGCGCTCGCGACCGAGATCCGGCGCATGGCGCTCAAACGCAGCCTGCGTAAGTTTGCCGCGGCATCGGGCAAGACGTAGCGCGTGCCGCGCCGGGCCCGCTCAGCGCCTCGCAGCCAAGCGTTCACGCACCGCCCCCAACACGGCATCGTTGTGCTCGCCAAGCGTAGGCGGGGCGGTCACCTCCACAGGACGTTGCCCGTCGTAGGAAACCGGCGAACGTACTGTCCTCCAGCGCCCCACGGTAGGATGCTCAGTCTCGACTTCGAGCTGCAGGTGTTTCACCTGGGGATCTTCCAACACTTCGCTGGTGTCGTACATCGGCGCATGCGGCACGTCCTGCGCTTCGAGCCGCGCGCACCAATAGGCGCGCGGGTGGGCGGCAAATGCCTCGCCAAGGATCTCGATGAGTTCATCTTGGTTGCGGATGCGCCCCTCCCGCGTGGAAAAACGCGGGTCTTCCAGCAACCCAGGGCGCTCGATCGCCTGCACGAGGCCGCGCCAGAATTTCTCGGGCGAAGACATGTGCAAGGCGATCCATTTGCCGTCCTGGCACGCCAGCACATACGACTGCGAGACGCTCGGCCGGCTATAGGGCCCCATGATTTCGCCTTCGGAGAAATAGTGCGTAAATGCGTCCAGGTTGAAGTGGCACATCGCCTCCAGCATGGAAACGTCCACCCGCCTGCCCACGCCGGTGCGCTGGCGTTCGATCAGCGCGCCCAAGATGCCGTATGCCGCATAAAAGCCGGTCAGCGCATCGGCCATCGCCGGGCCGACCACGCGCGGGTTGGCAGGATTGACGAGCAAGCGTAGAAAGCCGCTCGCGGCCTGCGCCACGGTATCGTAAGCGGGGCGGCGCGCAGCCGGCCCGTCCTGCCCGAAGCCGCTGATGGCGCAATAAATGAGCCGAGGGTTGATTTCGCGCAGCCGATCCGAGCCCGTACCCAGCCTCTCGGCCGCCCCCGGCCGGAAATTCTGGATGTAGACGTCGGCCTCGCGGACCAGCTCGTCGAACACTGCCGCATCTGCCGCCACCTTGGTATCGAGCGTCACGCTCTTTTTATTGCGGTTATAGGTCTGGAAATGCGGGCTATAGAGACCTCCCCGGAATGCCCGGAACGGATCGCCCGTCTGCGGCTGTTCGATCTTGATCACCTCGGCGCCAAGATCAGCCAGCAGCATGCCGGCCGCCGGCCCGGTAATGAACGTCCCGTGTTCCAGAACCTTGATTCCCTCGAGTACCTTGGGCATAGATGCTTCCATTGAATGCGTGTTCGCTGCACCCGGCAAGCGGGCAGTTCAATCAACGTGAATATTGCGCGTCTTGGCGATGCGGCCGTAGATTTCCGCGTCCCGCTGCACCATGGCCGCCATCTCGGCGCGGCTCACGCCCAGCGGCTCCGAATTCAGCTCCCGTATGCGCCGCTGCAGGTCAGGATTCTTGCTGGCCTCCAGCAAGGCGGCATGCAACCGCTCAAGCACGGCCGGGGGCGTTGCGGCGGGGGCCCAGAAGCCATGCCATGACATCATCGCGAGATTCGGCACGACTTCCGCGAACGTCGGCGTATCGGGCAGCGCAGGATGGCGCTGCGGGCCCGAGTAGGCGAGCGCCTTGACCTTGCCGGAGGCAATCAGCGGGTGGGCGCTTGCCATGGGCTCAAGCACCACGTCGACTTGCCCGCCCATCAGGTCGGGGATGGGAGAAGTCCGATACGGGACGTGCAACATATCGGTCTTGGTTTCGTCCTTGAGCCATTCCATCACCAAGTGAGAGGGACTTCCCGCTCCGTATGACGCGTGTGAAATCGAACCCGGCTTGGCTTTCGCCTGTTCCAGCAGCGCCTTGAGAGAGCTTGCAGGAAACTGCGGCCCCGCGATGAGCACCAGCCCCTGGCTCATTGAGGTCGAGAGCGGAACCAGGTCTTTTTCCGGCTGGAACGGCAGCTTGCCGTAGATGAACGGGTTGATCGTGAACGCCGTCGAAACGTTGTACAGGATCGTGTACCCATCGGCCGGCGCCTGGGCCACCGCTGCGCCGGCGAGGTTGCCCGCAGAGCCCGGCTTATTCTCGACGACGAACGGAACGCCCAGCGTCTTGGTCGCATATTCCCCATACATGCGCGCAAATACGTCCGGCGGCGTTCCTGCCGCGAACCCGACGATCACGCGTATGGGCTTGGTGGGCCACTCGGGGGAAGCCGCCGACGCTGCCGTCGCGGCGAATAAAGCCAAACCGAAGCATGCAGCCAGCCATTTCGTGGTTTTCATTCCTTGTCTCCAGCTCTCGTTCTTTTGGACGCCGCCGGCTAGCAGCGGCAGATGTCAGGGGTGGGAGGAAGTACCGCCCGCCCACCCGGGAGGAACCTCGCCTTCGTACACCACTTCGCGCGAGGCCTGATAAGAAAGCGCAAATCCAATGGAGTGCTCGACCTCCTCGGTCAGGTGGGCAATCAAGCCCGCCGTTCTCGCAAGGATGGGCACGCCCTTCAACGCCGCCACCGGATAGCCCACGTCCAGCAGCACGGCCGGAATCGCGGCCGACACATTCAGCTTGAGGTCCTTCCCGACAACAGCGGGTATGACGCGCTCGACCGCCTCCGCAATGGCAACGAAGCGGCCCCTGCGGCCATGGCGCGCCGCCACGTCGAACAAAGCGTCGACGCGGGGATCCCGCGCCTTGTGCAGGGGGTGCCCATAGCCCGGGATCGCGCGGCCGGCGGCCCGGTAGGCGCGCACCACGGATTCGGCCGCCGCGGCGATCTCGCCTTGCGGCCCCGCCTCGCGGTCGATTTCGCTAAACATCCGGCCAGCATTCTCTGCGGCGCCGAGAATGACGGAGCCGCAGCCCAGGATGCCGGCCGCCACCGCGCCTTGCATCGCCTCCGGTGCTGCCGCCAGCGTCATGCGGCTGGCCTGGACACTAGGGACGAGGCCGTGTTCAGCAATCGCCACCAAGGTGGCATCGAGCACCGCCGCGGCCGCCGCATCGGGGCGCCGGCCGGTAACCAGGAGGTGGAAATAATCGGTGAAGGAGAGCTTGCCGATGAGGTCGGCACAGAGATCGCTTCCGCGAACCACGATGGTGTGTTCGTCCGAAGTGGAAATACGCGTCCGGGGCTGGGTTTCCTTACCGATTTTCATGCTGTCGTCCTACGGTTGCCGTTGGCGAGATCTTAGGCAACCGAGGGCGAAGACAGAAATGATGATGTTCAATGCATACCATCGTTGGTATCGATGGGTGCCGAAGGCGGACGCACAAAAAAATGGCGCTGGCCGTCTCCCGGGCGTCGGCCCGAAAACAGCACACCCGTCATGCTATCGTCATGCCCATTCCCGCCGACCGCGCGGGAGGCCTCTCGATACGGCAACCGACATCATGGACGCTCTCAACGCATTCTTCTCGACGCCGGCAATTCGCGCACTCTGGACCGATCAAGCCGTGATCGCCGCGATGATCCGCTTCGAATCGGAACTGGCCGCCGCCCAGCGCGACTGCGGCGTCATCCCGGCCGACGCGGCCGCTGCAATCATCGATGCCTGCTCGACGTTCACCATCGAGCCCGCCAAGCTGGCCGCCGACGCCCGCGTGGCCGGCACGCTGGCCATCCCGCTGGTCAAGGCACTCAAGGGCGCCGTCGCAAAGAAGGATGACCGGGCAGCGGCTTACGTGCACTATGGCTCGACCAGCCAAGACATTGCCGATACGGCGCTGGTTTGGCTCGCGCGGCAATCGCTCGACCTCTTGCTGGCGGATCTCGTCAAGCTCGGGGATGCGCTCGCCGCACAGGTCGAAGCGCATCGCCGCACGCCACTGCTGGGCCGCACCCTGGTCCAGCCGGCGGCACCCGTCACGTTCGGCTGGAAGCTCGCCGGCTGGCTCGATGCGGCCGGGCGATGCGCAGTCGCCCTCAAACGCGCCGGCGACGAAGCCTGCGCGCTGCAGTTCGGCGGGGCCAACGGCACGCTGGCCACGCATTACGGGGAAGGGCAACGCGTGGCCCGGGCGCTGGCCGAGCGCCTGCAACTGGAAGTTCCCGCCATTTCCTGGCAAGGAGGCCGGGACCGCCTGGCCCGCCTGGGCAGCGAGCTCGGCATCTTGTGCGGCGCGCTGGGCAAGATCGGACGCGACGTATCGCTGCTCATGCAAGCAGAGGTCGCCGAAGCCTTCGAACCCAGCGGGGAAGGGCGGGGCGGCTCATCGGCCATGCCGCACAAGCGCAATCCCGTCTCCAGCATGTATTTGCTTGATGCGTCCTACCGCGCGCCTTCGCTGGCCGGCATTCTTGCAGGCGAGCTGGCCTCAGAACACGAGCGGGGCCTGGGCACCTGGCCCAATGCGCTTCCCGTGCTCGCCGAGCTGTTCAGCCTCGCGGCCAGTAGCATTGCCGCCGCACGGGACATCGCAGAAGGCCTGCGCGTGGATGCGGACGCGATGCAGGCCAATATCGACCGCCTGTACGGCGTCGTCTATTCCGAAGGCATTTCGCTGAAACTGTCGGCCCTGCTCGGGCCGGCCCAGGCCCAGCGCATCGTCGGCCAAGTGTGCGAACAGGCGATCGCCCAGCGCACGCCGGTGGCCGAACTGCTCAAGCGCCTGCCGGAAGTGACGGCCGTCTTGAGCGAGGAAGACATCGACACCCTGGCCGGCCCCGCGCCCCAGGTCGCTGCCTGCCAGCCCATGTGCAGCGCCGTGCTGTATCAATGGCAAGAACAAAAAGCACTACTGAACTCGCAAACTCAGGAGGACTGAACATGCCACACGTTCTGAGCGGCGACGCCCGCATTTACTGGCGCAGCGACGGAGACCCGAGCCTTCCGCCGCTGGTGCTCGGCAACTCCATCGGCACCGACTTTTCAGTGTGGGACGACGTCCTGCCCCGCTTGATGCGGCACTTCCGCGTCATCCGATTCGACGCGCGGGGCCACGGCGCCTCCGACGCCCCGGCGGGCGACTACACGCTCGAGCAGCTCGGCAATGACCTCGATGCGGTGGCCACTGCCGCGGGCTGCGATACCTTCGACTACGCTGGCGTTTCGCTGGGCGGCATGGTGGGCATGTGGTACGGCATCAACAAGCCACAGCGCCTGAAGCACCTGGTGCTCTGCAATACGTCGGCGCAAATGGATCCCAAGGCCTGGCAGACCCGCATCGACACCGTGCGCGCCAACGGCATGGAAAGCATCGTCGACATGGCGATGGGCCGCTTCTTCACGCCCGAATACGTAGAACGCAATAGCATCGCCTATCAACGCGTACGCAACACGTTCCTGCAGACTTCGCCGACCGGGTATACGGGATGCTGCGCCGCCATCCGCGACATGCAAATCGCCGACGACCTGCAGCGGATCAATGTCCCCACGCTGGTCGTAACCGGCGAACGCGACATTTCCACGCCGCCGGCCGCAGGCGAATTCATCGCCGGCAAGATCCCCGGCGCCATGGTCCGCATGCTGCCCGCCGCCCACATCGCTGCGAACGAAGTTCCGCTGCAGTTCTGCGACACCCTCATCGAGTTCCTGACCGAGCCCCCGGTCACGACCGAACAGGATCGGTACGAATACGGCATGGCGCGCCGCCGCCAGGTGCTGGGCGCAAGCTATGTCGATGCGCGCACCGCCTCGATTACGCCCTTCACGCGCCGGTTCCAGGCCTTCATCACCCGCTACGCGTGGGGAGAAGTCTGGACCTCGAGCCGCTTCGACGACACGACCCGCCGGATTGCCGTGCTGTCGATGATGCTGGCAATGGGCCGCTGGGAAGAATTCGAACTGCATGTCGGGGCGGCGCTGCGCGCCGGCATCGAACCCGCGCTGATCGAAGAAACCCTGGTCCAGGCTGCCATCTACTGCGGCGTGCCCGCTGCCAACACGGGCTTCCAGCTCGCCGCGAAAATCATCGAGAAGCACAAGCAGCAAGGTTGAGGAGCGGGCTCGCGGCGCCGCAAGATGTCGCGCCGCGATGCCTCCGAAACGCGCCGACTTCCGTTCGCAACGGAAGTCGGTTTTTTGTCGACCTCGCTCAGGCGCCCACGGGTTTGCCATCGAGCCTGCGCACGACTACCGTCGCAGACCGTGCGTCATTGCCCGCGACCGTGTTCCAGCCCTTGTTCGGATGCTGGATGTTGATGAAGAACGTCGCCAGGTCCGGGGTGTAGGCGATGCCCGTGATCTCGCACCCTTGCGGTCCCACCAGGAATCGCTTGGATTCGCCAGTTTCCTGATCGATGTAGTACATCGCGTTGTTGCCGAACACGCTGACGTAGGGCCCGTCGACCGCGGTATTGCCCATGTCGGTCTGTACCCACAGGCGGCCCTTGGGATCCACGCGTATGCCGTCCGGGCTGGAAAACACGTCTCCCTTGATATTGCCCGTCACGTTTTCGGCGACACCATCCGCCTCGTCCTGGCCGCCCAGCAGCAACAGGCTCCATTCGAACGTCGTGGCGAGCGGCGAGTCATTGCGCTCTCTCCAGCGGATGATGTGGCCATGAAGGTTGTTGGCGCGCGGATTGGCAGCGCTGGGGCGCTGGCGGCCGCTGTTGTTGGTCAAGGTGCAATACACCGTCTTGTCCGCGCCCACGGTGATCCACTCGGGGCGATCCATGAGCGTGGCGCCCGCCACCCGCGCCGCGGCCGCGGTGTTGACCAGAACGTCGGCCTGCGTGTTGAAATCGATGATGGTACCGGTCACGACCTCGCCGGTCGGCCGCTGGGTGAAGTTGCCCGGATCGGTAGCGCCCGCCGTCAGGTTGTTCTTACCTACCGTCAGTTCGACCCAATTGCCGGTCCCATCGTCATTGAAGCGCGCAGCGTACAAGGTTCCCTCGTCCAGGAGGTCTTTGTTGTTGGCGCGATTGGCCGGATCGTACGGCTTGCTGGGCACGAATTTGTAAATGCAGCCGGGTGTCGAATCATCCCCCATGTAGAAGGCGACGCGGTGATCCTCGTCCACCATGTAGGCCGTATTCTCGTGGCTGAAGCGGCCCATGGCGGTACGCTTGACGGCTGTCGAATCGGGATCGTAAGGGTCGATCTCGACCACCCATCCATAGCCCTCGGCCGGCTGTGACGGATCCAGGTAGTTGTTGGTTGTTTCTTCGCAGGTCAGGTATGTGCCCCACGGCGTATCGCCGCTCGAGCAGTTGTTGAGCGTGCCGGTCACGGTCTCTCCCACCCGCGATTTGGCCGGCCCGCCTACCTTATAGACCGTGTTGCCGGTATAGCGCTTGTTGTAGCGGGAGTCCGTCTTGAGCGACCACTTTCCATCTTCGCCGCGCGCGATTTCGATCACCGATACGCCCACATTGGAGAGGCGGGTCTTGACCGCATAGGGGCCGCTCTCGTCCAGCGTCGCGGAATCCATGCTTTCGTGGTTCACCGCCAGCAGGCCGCCCCGGTTCGGGTCTACACCCTCGAGCGGGTAGTAGTGCATGCCATCGTGCTGTCCTCCGGCCTGGGTTTCCGTCGCTGGCCACGACTGCTTGATCCCGACATAGCCAGCAGACCCGATCACGCACTTGTCGCCCGCGGAGTACAACACCTCGGCCACGTAGCCTTCGGGCACGGTTACCGTGTCGGCGGTGATCTTGTCATCCAACGGCTTGAACGTGACCGAATAATCGGGCTCGACCGGACCGGCGCCGCCGTCACCCGGACCCGGTTCCGTCGCGGGATCATCCCCGTCGCTGCCACACGCGGCGAGCGAGGTTGCACCAAACACCGAGAGCACCGACAGGCCCAAGCTGTTTCTCAACCACGTACGGCGCGCCGGATTGGCAGCGACGATCTCTTCGAGCATTTGGCCGGGAACGGTGAGCTCCCCTTCGGCTTCGCGGTACGGGGCCCGCAACTTATCTGTCAGGTAGGACATTCAAACCTCTTTGCGTGGAGAACGATCGTCCGGCTGCCTGGCAGCCGATCCGAGCGCGAGGTTAAAAGTCCTTCGTGACACCCGCGTGACGAAACAAAAAAAGCGGACGATGCGCGCGTCCGCCTGCAAACTTAGCCGCGAGCACCGTCCTGGCGCGGCGGTTCAGCGCAAATGCGCCGTGGCCTGTTCCTCGACCATGGCCTTGATCTCGCGGGCCATGGGATCGCGCAACTCTTCCAGCACGTGGGCCACCAAGCCGATGGCGCGGGACATGACGCCGATGCCCCGCACCACGTTCCAGGGGACGCCCAGTTCGCTGGCCACTGCCGCGATGGCGCCCGTGGCGTTGACGGGCAAGTGCTTGCCCAACCGGGCTTGGGCAGCCTCGGCCACCGCCTGCATCAAAGCCATGTACGGGCCGTCGAAACCGTTTTCGCGGGCGATTTCGTATAGCCGCGGCGCGCGTGGATCCACCGGCTTGTGGATGTGGTGCCCGATGCCGGGCACGGTGCGCCGGCGAGCGGCATGCTCGTCGACGATGCGCGCCGCGAGCGCGGCGATGTCACCGGGCTGGGAAGGATCCGGCAGGGCCTCCTGCAACATGCGGGCGGCGTTCTCCATGCTGCCCACGAAGACGCTGCCCAGGCCGCTCAAGCCCGCTGCCACCGCCGCCTGCATGGCCTCCGGTGCCCCCGACAACGTCAAGCGCGTGACTATGGCGCTCGGGGTCATGCCGTGCTCGACCAGGATGACGGCCAGCGCATTGAACACGCGCGACTCGCGCTCGTTGGGCAGGCGGTCCATCATCTCCAGAAACGCCATGTCGCCGAGCGACACCTTGCCCATGATGTCCCGGCACAGGTCCAGGCCCTTGATGACGATCTTGTCTTCGGTGCTCCAACAGATGTCGGTTCTCAATTGCTTGCGCTTGGCCATGGGCCTGTCTCCTTCGATGGTTCGTTCACATTGTGCCCGATGCGGGCCGCCGTTTCAGGCTTGCATGTCCACCATGCGGGCCTTGACCTGCGGGTCCTCGCGCAGCACGTTCTTGGCGATCTTGTGGGTAGGCGTGTGGGGCAGCTCGTCCAGCAGCGCCACGTAGCGGGGCACCTTGATGGCGGCCAGCTTTGCGCGACACCATTCGGCAACTTCGCGCTCCGTCAGCGACGCCCCCTGGCGCGGCGCAACCACCATCAGGATCTCGTCTTCGCCCAACTCGGACGGGACGGCGAGTGCCGCCGCTTCGAACACGGCCGGATGCTCGTTGACCACCATTTCGAGTTCTGCCGCCGCGATATTCTCTCCTCGGCGGCGGATGATGTCCTTCTTGCGCGAGATGTGGAAGAAGAACCCGTCCGCGTCGCGCCGCACGAGGTCGCCCGTCTTGAGCCACTCGCCCTCGAAAGCCTGGCGCGTCTGCTCGGGATCGCGGAAGTAACCCTGCATGACGATAGGCGTGGATACCCATAGTTCGCCCACTTCGTCCACGCCGACGTCCCGGCCCTCGTCGTCCACCACCCGGCAGCGCGCCCACGGGCGGGAAGGGTCGGGATGCGCACCGACCACGCCCATGCTGCCGGGCTTGTCTGGCCCATCGTAGGGGTTGCAGGTCACGCCCGGGATTTCGGTCATGCCGAAGCCGGAGAACAAATGACGCACGCCGAACTCGTCGCGGAACACTGGCGCGGATTTCTTGCGCACGCCATACACCACGCGCAGCTTGTGGTCGGGCCGGTATTCGCTGCGGTCGCGCGATGCGAGGATGGTACCGATGGCCTCGATGATGTTGACCACGGTCGCACCGTTGTCTGCCGCCACCTGCCAGAACGTCGAGGCCGAAAACCGCGGCACCAGAATCATGCTGGCGCCCGACGCGAGGACACCGCCGACCGAATAGAACAGCGCGTTCATGTGGAAGAACGGCAGGATGATCATCACCCGGTCTTCGGGTTGCAAATGCACGCGCGCCACGTTGGCCTCGCCGGCGGTCACGAGGTTGTACTGGCTGTGCATCACGCCTTTGGGAAATCCGGTGGTGCCCGACGTATAGATGATGACGCAGGTATCGGTCGAAGCCGGCAACGGGAGCGATGCCGCGGCATCGTGCTGCAGGGCCGCCTGCAGCGAATCCGGATCGTCCTGCGGCGCGTCCGTCACCATCAGCCACGGACGCGTCTCGAACTCATCGGCGATGGGACGGATCAGCCCGAGCAGGCGCGACTCGGCCATGATTCCCTGCACGTCGGCATGCCGCAGTGCATAAGTCATCTCGCGCGGCCCGAAGTCCGGATTCACTGGCACCATGATCGCGCCCAACCGCGCCAGCGCGAACAGCGCCAGCACGTGCGCCCTATCGTTGCGCCCCGCGATGGCCACCCGCATTCCGCGCGAAATGCCGCGCGCGGCCAACGCTCCAGTCAGCCGTTCGTATAGCTCGCCGAACTGCCGCCAAGTCCAGCGGACGTCGTCCTGTACCAGGAAAAGCTCATCCGCCCGGCTTGCACAGCGGCTTCGGAATGCGTCGTGCAAGGTCCCGTCATGCGGGCGATAGCTGTTGATCACGCCGAGAGGGCTCTTCATGGCAAAGCTGCTTCGCGAGTCGACCGAGCCGGCAGTTTACTTAGTGAATACCCACGTGCACAATTGTATTCACAACTATGAAACGCGATGATGAGTCGCGCCGCCTTCCGTTTATGTACGGGCGTTAGGCCCGCTCACAGGAGGAGACATGAAGTACGCCCTCGGCGCAGCCCTTTGCTTGGCCGCCTTCGCCCTGCCCACCCACGCGGCACCGGCCGACAACTATCCCGAGAAACCCGTTCGCATCGTCGTGCCGTTCGCGCCCGGCGGCGGGGGCGATTTCATCGCCCGCGCCTTCTCCGACAAACTCTCCCAGACCATCAAACAGCCTGTCATCATCGAAAACCGAGGCGGTGGCAATACGGTCACCGGCACCGAGGTCGTCTCCAAGGCCGAGCCTGACGGCTATACGCTGCTGATCGTCAGCCCGAGCTTCGCCACCAATCCGACGCTGCTACCCAAGCTGCCGTACAAGACCCCCGACGACTTTGCCCCGGTGGGGCTCGTCATTACCTACGCCATGGGCCTGGCCGCGAGATCCTCGCTCGAGGCGGACGACATCCCGCAGTTGCTCGAGCTTGCGCGGAAGAACCCGGGCAAGCTCACGATCGCTACCTCCGGGGAAGGCTCGGCCACGCACCTGGCCACCGAGCTGTTCAAGGCCGCAACCCAGATCAACATCGTGGACGTTCCCTATCGGGGTGCCGGCCCAGCCATGCTGGACGTCGCGGGTGGACAGGTCGACCTCGCCTTCACCGGGCTGTCGCAAATCAAGCCGCACCTGGACAGCAAGCGCGCCAAGCTATTGGCCACCTCGGGCCGCAACCGGCTGAAATCGGCGCCCGACGTCAAGACCATTGCCGAGCAGGGCATCAAAGACTTCGAAGCCGTGGTCTGGTGGGGAGTCTTCGCTCCGGCTGGCACGCCCAAGCCCATCATCGACAAGATCAACGCCGCACTGCGGACCAGCCTTGCCGATCCCGAGGTGGCAAAACGCCTGGAAGTCATCGACGGCGAGGTCCACGTGTCGACGCCGGAAGAATTCGATCGCTTCGTGAGGTCGGAGATCACACGCTGGGCGACCTTGCTCAAGCCTTCCAAGGCTTCGCAGGCTGGGCGCTGACCCGCGACCGGGGGGCAAGGCGGGGCGCCAGCTTCGGTATGATCGCTGCTTTCATCCGCCTTGCCTCCGTCCATGGCCAAATCCAAGACGACGCCTGACGCATCGAGCGCGAAGCGTCTCGGACAGTCCGCACACTCGCGCAGCGAGCAAGCCTATCGATACGTACGCCAGGCCATACTCTCGGGCGAATTGGCCCCAGGCACCCGGTTGCGCGAAATCGAACTCGCAGGGCTGCTGGGGCTGAGCCGCACACCCGTGCGCGAAGCTTTGGGGCGCCTGGAGAGCGAGGGGCTTGTGGTAAATGAATCAGGCCGCGGCCTGGTCGTGACTGAGCTCGATCAAAGCATGATCAGTGAGCTTTACGTCATGCGCGAGGTACTCGAAGGCACGGCGGCGCGCCTGGCCGCCCGCCACGCGTCGGACGTGGAGATCTCCGCGCTGCGCGAAATCGCAGACCTCGATGCGCAATGGATCGACCAGCCCGAACTGCTGGCCGCCAACAACCGGTTCTTCCACGAAACCCTCTACCGCTGCGCCCACAACCGATATCTGCTCAAGACGCTGAACTCTTTACAGGAGTCCCTGTCGCTATTGGGCCCGACCACGCTGGCCGTACCGGGCCGTGCGCAAAGCAGTTCGCGCGAGCACCAGGAGATGGTAGCCGCGCTAGAGCAGCGCGACCCCGACCTAGCCGAACAGATCACGCGCGAGCACATTCGCGCGGCCTATAAGGCCAGGCTCACGCGCATGCTGCGAAGCGTTTGACACCGGCCGGCAAGCTTGCGTCGCCCATCCAAGTTGCCCCTGCGCAACTGTGGGCGCCAGCCGCCGATAAAGGAGGACGCGCACCGATAGAGCAGGGCGTGGCGAGCCGCGTGCCGCGCGCGCCGCGTTGCGGAAACGCGCGCATCAAGACGGGAACGGGTTGTTGCGCAGCGTAAGCAGTGACCACATCGCCGCTTGATATGTATTCGTGAGGCATGTCGCTCTCATCGGTAAAGCGCGGCGGGCAAGAAATGCTGCATTGCATGATCTCCTCGCTGCGTGATGGCCCTGCTTGCCCGTCAGGCATGCGGCGGCCCACGCATTCATTTCGCCTGCCCAGGCAGGCGCGATCAGCCAGGCGCCGCCGGCCCGGCCGCAATAAATCCTCAGTATTCTTCGTTGAAGCGGGCATACAATGTGATTTCACGTGCTGCTGATCGTTTCACATATCAAACAGAATGGATCCCTCACTTACCGAGAAGGCTCTCGCCTATCACCAGTTTCCCGTCGCCGGAAAAATCTCCGTCGTCCCCACCAAGCCGCTCGACAACCAACAGGACCTGTCGCTGGCCTATTCGCCCGGCGTCGCTGCCGCGTGTGAAGCGATTGCCAACGAACAGCAGGCCACGCGCTATTACACCTCGCGGTCCAACCTGGTCGCGGTGATTTCGAACGGCACCGCCGTGCTCGGCCTGGGCAACATCGGACCGTATGCCGCCAAGCCCGTGATGGAAGGCAAGGCTTGCCTGTTCCAGAAATTCGCCGGCATCAACGTGTTCGACATCGAACTCGCCGAGACCGATCCCGACAAGCTCGTCGATGCGATCGCAATGATGGAACCGACCTTCGGCGGCATCAACCTCGAGGACATCAAGGCGCCCGAATGCTTCTACATCGAGCGCAAGCTGGCCGAACGGATGTCCATCCCCGTCTTCCATGACGATCAGCACGGCACCGCGATCGTGGCTTCGGCCGGGATACTCAACGGCCTGAAGCTGGCCGAGAAATCGCTCGACCAGGTCAAGCTGGTGTGCTCGGGCGCCGGCGCCGCCGCCATTGCCTGCCTGGACTTGCTGGTCCGGCAAGGCCTGAAGAAGGAAAACATTCTTCTCGTCGACTCCAAGGGCGTCGTCTACGAAGGTCGCGATGCGTCGATGGAGTTCAACAAGGCGCGCTATGCCACCACCAGCCCGGCCCGCACGCTGGCCGAGGCGGTCAAAGACGCCGACGTGTTCCTGGGATGCTCCGCGGGCGGGCTGCTCAAGCCCGAAATGGTTGCCTCCATGGCGCTGCGTCCGCTGATCCTCGCGCTGGCCAACCCCGAGCCGGAAATCCGTCCCGAGCTGGCCAAGGAAGCACGCTCCGACTGCCTGATCGCGACGGGCCGCTCCGACTACCCGAACCAAGTCAACAACGTTCTCTGCTTCCCGTTCTTGTTCCGCGGTGCGCTCGACGTCGATGCGATGCGCATCACCGACGAAATGAAACTGGCGTGCGTGAACGCCATTGCAGACATGGCACAGCAACCCATCCCGCCGGAAGTCGCCAAGGCCTATCCCAACCGCAAGCTGGAGTTCGGCCCGGATTACTTCATCCCCACGCCGTTCGATCCCCGCCTGATTGGCAACGTCGCTGCCGCCGTGGCGCTGGCCGCGATGGATTCGGGCGTCGCCCGCCGGCCCATCGCCGACATCGACGCATACCGCGAATCCTTAATAAACTCGTCGCTCGCACGCTGAAGCCGGCTGGAAGGGCCTGCCCCTTCCAGTTTCGCAGCGCACGCTAAACCTGTGTCGTCACCCGCCGCTGCGTCGCAGCGGATCCGGCGCATCGCCGGTCCGCTGGCGAGACGGGGGCGGGCTCACTTTGAGAGAGCGCTCCATGTCGTCCCCGCACACAATCGTCTTCCTCGATCGCGCCAGCCTGCAGGCCACCATTCGCCGCCCGGCGTTTCCGCATACCTGGGTCGATCATGAGATCACGCGACGCGAGGAAGTCGTCGATCGGCTACGCGACGCATCCATAGCGATCACGAACAAGGTGCCGCTGCGCCGCGACGTGCTGGACCAACTGCCCCAGTTGAAAATGATCGCCGTCGCCGCGACGGGGACGGACATCCTCGATCTCGCCGCGTGCCAAGAACGCGGCATCGTGGTCTCCAATATCCGCAATTACGCCACGGCCTCGCTGCCAGAACATACCTTCGCGCTCATCCTGGCCCTGCGCCGCAACCTGCGCGCCTATGCGGCCGACGTCGAAGCGGGAAGATGGCAGAAGTCACAGCAGTTTTGTTTTCTCGACCATCCCATTCGCGACCTGGCCGGCAGCCGACTCGGCATCGTGGGCTATGGCGCGCTGGGACGTTCCGTCGCAGCGCTGGGGCGCGCCTTCGGCATGGAAATCTGCGTGACCAGCCGCACGCCGGTGGACGAACCGGGCGTACAGAACCTGCCGCTGCCGGAACTGCTGCGCACGTCCGACGTCGTCACGCTGCATTTGCCGCTCACCCCGGCCACGCGTAACATGATCGACCGCGAACAGCTCGCCTCCATGAAGCGCACGGCGTTGCTCATCAATACCGCCCGCGGCGGCTTGGTGAACGAAGCCGCGCTCGCCGAGGCCCTGCGCGACGGCACGATCGCCGGAGCAGGTTTCGACGTGCTGGACGGCGAACCGCCGGCCGACACCAACCCCCTGCTGCACGTCAAACAGCCCAATTTCATCCTGACGCCGCACGTGGCCTGGGCCAGCCAGGAAGCCATGCAAACCCTGGCCGACCAGCTGGTGGACAACCTGGAAGCGTTCGTCGCAGGCCAGCCGCGGAACGTCGTATTGCCCAAGTAAGCCGTTCGGGCGGCCCTCGCGGCCGCCCGCGTTCTCACGCGCCGCCGGACGCCTGCCGCCAGCGGCCGTATCCTGCGGCACGCAGTTCGCAGGCCGGGCAAGTGCCGCAACCATACCCCCAGTCGAAACGCTTGCTGCGATCTCCCAGGTAGCAGGTATGGCTGTATTCGGCGACGACCTCCACCAACGCGTCGCCGCCCAGGTCGGATGCGAGCTGCCAAGTCTGGGCCTTGTCCAGCCACATCAAGGGCGTCTCGAACGTGAAGCGCTGCCCCATCCCGAGCGACACCGCCACCTGCAGGGCCTTGATCGTGTCGTCGCGGCAGTCCGGGTAGCCCGAAAAGTCCGTCTCGCACATGCCGCCCACCACCACGTCCAGCCCACGGCGATAGGCGAGCGCGGCGGCCATTGTCAGGAACACCAGGTTGCGCCCCGGGACGAAGGTATTGGGCAGTCCGGCATCCGTCAGCCGGATCTCGGTCTCGCGCGTGAGGGCGGTTTCGCTGATCTTGCCGAGCACCGACAAGTCAATGGTGTGGTCTTC
>NZ_CALFCW010000021.1:0-144476 GCF_937950555.1 uncultured Pigmentiphaga sp.
ACCGGAGCGAGGCGGTGACCGACAACACGATCATCGCCAAGGTCGCGAGCCGCCCGGTGGCGGTATTCAATATGAGCGCGAGCGCGAAACAGACGGCTGCGAAAACGAGCTGCTGCTCGAGTTCCAACGGAACCGTGACGGCGAGGGCGAAGAGCAAGGCGCCCAGGATCACGATCGCAAGCCGGGCGACGGGGTGTCGCCAGACTCGCCATTGCGTGACGCGGTCACTCCAACGATCGAGTGTCTCGGAGAGCGTCTTCCGGGGAGGTTGGGGGGCGTCTGTCACGGGGAGGGCCTGAAAGTCGTCAAGGCCTCGGCAATGCTGCGCGCGCAGGCCAAATAGTCTTGCGTCGCCTGGCAGCGCGGGTCGTATTCGAGCACGCTTTGATTGAAAGCCAGCGCTTCGCAAACGGATTGGTCGTGATGGATGGATCCGACGATGCGTTCGCCGAAGTCGGTACGCATGACTTGCGAAACGTCGCGCGCCAACAGCCGCGAGTTGTCCACCTGGTTCAGGACGAACCCGAGGCCGAGGAAGTCCGGCCTGGGGGTGCAGTAAGTCTGGACCAGGTTCTCCATCATGGGCAAGGTGGCGTAGGAGGCCGCGTCCGGCAACATGACGGCGATCGCCAGGTTTGCGGCCGTGAGCGCCGTTTGCATGTAGACCGACGGCCCCGGCGGCGTGTCGACGACGACGAGATCATCTTCGCCCAGGTTCAGTGCCGCCAGCCGTTCGAGCAACCACCCCGGCTGGTTTTCCAGGAGGCTTTCGAAGGCGCGTCGATCTTGCTCGTTGACCGCGCCGTAAGGCATGACCGCAACGCCGGCAGGGCTGAGGATGCCGGCGTTGCGCCAGTCGTCTCCGGCCAGCGTGGCGCGCGAAATGCCCTCGATGCGCTGGGGGTCGCCGCCAAAATGCAGGTGCAGTGCGTTCTGTGGGTCGAGATCCAGGGCCAGGACCTTGTGCCCTTCTTGGGACAGGGCAGTGCTCAGGTTGGCCGTTACTGTGGTCTTGCCGACCCCCCCCTTGGCGGAGAAAACGGCGATGATTTTCACAATCGGTTCAACCTCTGGAGAAGCGAGGCGCTCTTGTTGTTGTCGGTTCCGGTAGCCGCCGGCCGGCCCAGGCGCGCGAAGAGCGCCTGCAGCTCCGTGCCGCCGGCTTCCGCCACGGGAGGTGTGGCCGCGGCGGTCGGGGTTTCGGTCGGCGCAGGAGGAGCGCCGGCAGCTGTCGTCGTGGCGGCGCCCGAGGGGCGGGCAAAGGCCGGCGGCAGGGGCCGTCCGCGCAGCGAACCCGGCCGTGGCGGGATGAATTCTGCCTTGGGCGTTTTTTCTACGGTCGGCGCGACAGGATCCGGGGCCGCCGGAGCGGGAGCCGTAGCAGTCGAAACAGGCGCGGCCGCCGGTACCGGGGCCGAAAGGCGCGGTTCGATGCGCCCGCTGGTGCCGGACGTGCGGAACACGGAAAGGGCTCCGGCCGATGGTTCCGGGCGCGCCGGTTCAGGCGGCGCGCTGCGCTGGGTCGTTCCGACCGGAGGACGCCGTTCGGCCGCACGTTCGGCATCGATGGAAGACAAAAGCGGCCAACGCTCGCGAGACTGGCGGGCCTCGTTGGAGCGGCCGATCTCGTGATATTGCTCGGCCTTTCCTCCGAATTGCTTGAAGAGGTTGGCGATATCGTCGGACTGTTTCATCGTTTTCTTCCTATCGACCGTCACCGCCCGCCAGCGGCTCACGGTATTACCGGCCGAGCCGGAATTCCACGCAGCCCAGAACGTCCAGCTCGGAGGTTTGCCTGACGGTGAGATGCTCTCCCGATCCGAGCTGCTCAAACCATTGCTGATAGGCTCCCTCGAGAAAGGCGGGCGCCCATGACGATGCATGCTGCCCGAAGGCAGCGCGGAGCGGGGAACAATTGTGGTTGAGGCGCAACGAATCGGCCTCTTCTTCTACCGTGACCCACCCCCAATCGTTCGCCATCCATACCTTGCTCATCGCGAACTGGAGGTCGTCCACGGTGCGGCAGGCTTCCAGCGCCGACTGGCCGGCGAATCGACGGCCCACCCGATGCATCAGTGCGCGGAGGTCGGATTCGGAGAGCTGGCTGGCGAATTCCTGAACCAGCGCTGTGAGGAATCCTTTCCATTGCCTGGATGCTTGCCGGTCGCCGAGGTACTCGAGAATTGTCTGGTCCACCATGCTTTTCCCCGCTTTGGGGTGAAAAATAGTGCAGAACTCGAAAGCGACCATGCCTGCATCTACAATTGTTAACATTGTAACGGAAGGGGCGAATGGAGTTGATTCTTGGTCGCGGCGCAATTATGTCGCAATTGGAAGCATTTTGGATGTTGGTAAACACTAACTCGTAAATTCGGTACAAACGAGACAGCCTTGTTCGGAACGCTTGACTATTAGCCATCGCCCATCCTTTTGCGATGCTCGCGCCTATGCGATGATTTCATACCGACCCCTCCGTAGCGTGCAGGCTATGGGCCGGAGAACGAGATTCACGATAGGAACTAGCCTGGTGATTGCCTGTTTCACTGATGTCTATGCCGCCGACGCCTAGAGGGCTCAAGCCTGCCGACACATCCCGAGAGCTTGCCACCGTCGGCAAACGGGCGACTTTGCTTCGCGAGCTGGACGCGCTCATCGCCGACCGCCGGCGAGCCGCCGTGCTGGCCTTGGCCCTCCCCAGCAACGCTGCGCCGCCGGTGCGCAACGAGATCCTGGGCAGGATCCGCCATTTCATCCGGCAGGACGACCTGCTTTGCGTCCTGGACGCCACCAGCCTGGTCATCGTGTTGCGGGATGTCAACGACAGGTCGGGTGCCATCGGCGCTGCCCAACGCCTGTTCCAGCGCTCGTCGCTCTTGCAAATCCTGGGTGCGAGCCGTGGGGGGGCGATGGCGGCGTTCGGCATCGTGATGTTGCCCAGCGATCTTCCCCAGTCTTCCAGCGTGCTGTTGCGCGCCCAGCAGGCGGCCCGATATGCATTGCGCACGCGGGCGCGCTGGGTATGCTGGAGTGACGCCCCGGACGACTTCGACGGCAAGCTGGTCAGCCGCGAAGATTCCTTGGTAACGGAGGTCATGCAAGGCCTGGATCGCGGCGAGTTCGAACTTTTCTATCAACCCCAGCTCGAAACCGGCACCGGCCGGCTGAGGGGGATGGAGGCCCTACTGCGCTGGAACCGCAGGGGCGAGCTGGTCATGCCGAACGATTTCGTGCCCGAGGTCGAGGCGGCAGGACTCAGCACGGTGCTGGGGGCGTGGGTGCTTCGCCGGGCTTGTGAACAGCTTGCCCGCTGGCAGGAGGAAGGGGTTTTCTGCTCGCAGGTGGCCGTCAACCTAAGCGCCGAGCAATTGCGCAGCGATCTGCCGGATGTCGTCTCGGCCGTTCTCAGGGAATACGACGTCGAGCCGGGGCGCCTGGAAATCGAGCTGACAGAGTCCGGGGAGATCGCCGATCACGACGCCGCAATCGACATTACCCGCCGCATCCACGAGATGGGCGTCCGGTTCAGCCTTGACGACTTCGGCAGCGGCTATTCGAATTTCCTTCGGCTGCGCGTGGCACCGTTTACCGCAGTCAAGCTCGACCGGCAGTTCGTCGCCGGCATGCTGCACAACGTTTACGACAAGGAAATGCTGCGGACGGTCATACAGTTTTGCCAGAGCGTCGACATCCGGACCATCGCCGAAGGCGTGGAAACCGCACAGCAGCTCGAGGCCCTCAAGGCCCTGGGATGTGACGCGTGGCAGGGGTTTTTGTGCTCGCCGCCCATGGCGAGCGACGAGGCCGCCGATTTCCTGCGCCGTTTCTGATCCCGCAGCAGTATTGGGGGCGGCGGGCTGGGGCGCAGGCCCCTTTGCCGTTCGGGGGGCGTGAAGCCGGCCGAGTCGCCGGCGCGGCGCTAGGGAACGACAACCGGCATTTGCAGGCGCTAGACGAAAAAATGCCGCACGCCATGCGTGCGGCATTCTTTTTTACTGCCCCACGTCAGGTGCGCAGTTCGGGGCGGGTTTCGACCTGGATCAGCGCTTCGCTCACGACGGGCGGCCGAACGCGGGGTTCGCGGCCCAGCCGGATCGTCGATTCCTGCATGGAATGGCGGGCGGCCGCCAGCTTGGCGCTATCGGTTTCGACCCACTGCATGCCGGCTTGTTCGATGACGCGCAGCAGCTCGTCCCGGGAGGGGTCGGCGTCCGGCTGCGACACAACGATCTGTGTCGGCGTATCGAGAATGGACGCCGCCTGCTCGGCCTTGGCGTTGGCTTCGTCCATGGCGGGAGCCGGCTCGGGTTCGCGCTCGGGCTCGGGAGCCGGGGGCACGTCGGCCACCGCGGCGTCGACCGCCGCAGCGTCGGCCTGGGCGGGCGCCTCCTCCCCTTGGGCCTGGGCCAGCTCGGCCGGCGTTTCGGCTTCCACCGACGCGAAGGCCGCAATGACGGGTGCTTCGTCCACCTCGACCGGAGCCGGAGTGGCTTCCAGGCCCGGCTCACCGGCGGGTTCGGGCGTTTCCGCCGGTTGCGCCGGGGGCTGGACGACCTCGGCCACCACGGGCACGGGCGCATCTACCGGCAGCTCCTCGGCTGCGACGACGATGGGCTCGGAGACGACGGCAGGGGGCTGGGGCGGGACAGCGGCAGCCTCCTGTTGCACGGCTTCGTCGTTGCCCGTGGCCTCGTCGTCCTGCACGGAAGCATCGTCGGCCAATGCGACGCCGGCTTCGCCCTGGCGGCGGCCGCGGCGACCGCGGCGACGGCGGCGTTTGCGCTCGGGTTCACCTTCCTGGGCGCCTTCCGCAACGACGGCCTGGGTTTCCCCCTCATGCTGGGTGACCTCGGCTTGCGCCTCGGCTGCGGCCAGCGTCTGGGGTTCCTCGGCAGGCGCTTCTGGCGCAGGTACGGCGGCCGCTGCCGGAGCCATCGTCGTTGCGGCGGCGGTCACGGCGCCGACGGCTTCCTCGACGGGAAGTTCCTCACGGCGTCCGCCCCTGCGGCGGCGGTTGCGGCCGCGGGTTTCGCCGGACGATTGTTCGGAGTCTTCTACCGGGGCGGGTGCGCTACGCAGCGCGTCTTCTTGTTTGGCGGCACGTGGACGGTCGTCGCGTCGACCTTCGCGGCGAGCGGGGCGGGTGTCTTTGCGCATCTCGTCGCCGTCTTGGCGTTCGCGCTCATCGGCGCGCGGCTCGCGGTTGTCGCGACGGCGGTTGCCTTGCGCATGGCGGCGCCGGTTGCGGGGGTCGCGATCCTCGCGCGCTCCTTCCTTGCGCGGGCGGGCGTCGGTTTCGGCGGGTTCGGGCTGGCCCTTGAACCAACCCATGAGGCGCGAGATGAACCGGGAGAATCCACCGTTCTGCGTTTCGGCCTGCGCAGCTTGTTTCCCACGGCCGTTGGCGCCGTCGGTGGAAGAAGAAACCGGCGCCGGCTGCGCGGGCGTGATGCCCTTGACGATGGCCTCGGGGCGGGGTTTGACCTCGTGCTCCTGGGCCGAGTAGGCGAGGTTGGTCTCGGGGGCCTCGGCAAGCTCGAAGCTGGCCTTGGTGCTCTCCAGGCGCGGATCGTCGTGGCGCAGGCGCTCGATGCGGTGATGCGGCGTATCGAGGTGCTTGTTCGGGATCAGGATGATATTGACCTTCAGGCGCGCTTCCATCTTGGCGATGTCGGTGCGCTTTTCGTTCAGCAGGAAGGTGGCCACCTCCACTGGCACTTGGGCGTGCACGGCAGCGGTGTTCTCCTTCATGGCTTCTTCCTGGATCAGGCGCAGCACCTGGAGGGCGCTGGACTCGGTATCGCGGATGACGCCGGTGCCGTTGCAGCGCGGGCAGGTGATGTGGGACCCCTCGTTCAGCGCGGGGCGCAGCCGCTGGCGCGACAGCTCCATCAGGCCGAAGCGGGAGATCTTGCCCATTTGCACGCGGGCGCGGTCGAAATGGAGGGCTTCGCGCAGCCGCTGCTCCACGGCGCGCTGGTTCTTGCTGTCCTCCATGTCGATGAAGTCGATGACGATCAGGCCGCCCAGGTCACGCAGGCGGAGCTGGCGAGCCACTTCGTCGGCCGCTTCCAGGTTGGTGCGCAGCGCGGTTTCTTCGATGTCGCTGCCCTTGGTGGCGCGGGCCGAGTTGACGTCCACCGCGACCAACGCTTCGGTGTGGTCGATGACGACCGCCCCGCCCGAGGGCAGGGGCACCGTGCGGGCGTAGGCCGTCTCGATCTGGTGCTCGATCTGGAAGCGCGAGAACAGCGGCACGTCGTCGCGGTAGCGTTTCACGCGCTGGACGTTGTCCGGCATGACCACGCTCATGAACGCGCAGGCCTGGTCGGCGATATCGTCGGTATCGATGAGGATTTCGCCGATATCGGGCGAGAAATAGTCGCGAATGGCCCGGATGACCAGGCTGGATTCGAGGTAGATCAGGATCGGGCCGGCGTTCTCCCGGGCGGCGTTGTCGATGGCCGTCCACAGCTGCATCAGGTAGGAGAGGTCCCATTGCAGCTCTTCCACGGTACGGCCGATGCCGGCCGTACGCGCGATGATGCTCATGCCCGGCGGAACCTGGAGCTGCTCCATGGTTTCGCGCAGTTCCTGCCGGTCTTCGCCTTCGACGCGGCGGGAGACGCCGCCCCCGCGCGGGTTGTTGGGCATCAGCACCAGATAGCGGCCGGCGAGCGAAATGAAGGTGGTCAGGGCGGCGCCTTTGTTGCCGCGTTCCTCCTTTTCGACCTGGACGATTAGCTCCTGGCCTTCGTGCAAGACGTCCTGGATGCGGGCGCTACGTACGTCCACCCCCTCCTTGAAGTAGCTGCGGGCGATTTCCTTGAAGGGGAGAAAGCCGTGGCGCTCTTCGCCGTAGTTGACGAAGCAGGCTTCCAAGCTGGGTTCGATGCGGGTGACGACGCCTTTGTAAATGTTGCCTTTGCGTTGTTCGCGTCCGGCGGTTTCGATGTCGAGGTCGATGAGCTTTTGCCCATCGACGATGGCAACGCGCAGTTCTTCCTGGTGCGTTGCGTTAAACAGCATGCGCTTCATGTACGAAGTTCTCCGTGGTCGTGTCGCGCCGAAAAACCGGCGCGCAGCCTCGGGCCGTCAGGAAGATGCGCGATTCGCGGAGCGAGTGGAGAGAACCGGTGCGCGAAGTGCCGCACCACGCCGATTCAGGTCACGATGACCGGCTGGGCGGGTGTGCGCGAGGTCGGGAAAGAGCGCAGGCACCGTGGATGCCGCAGCCATTGCCCTGGAACCGCAGCCTGCGGTGGGGACGATGGACGATTGCGGGATCGAAATCAGGGTTGTTCACGGTTTGTGCGAGCCAGACAGGCACGCCTCATGGGCGAGCCTTTGCGTATACGACGACGGTTTCTCTTCTTACTAGCGTTCGCGGGCGCATATCCGTCGTTGCTTGGCTGGCTCCAGTTCTGGATGCCATTGCGGTGCGACGAGCGGGCGACCATGACGACCCGGAAGAATCCGGCGGGCGGGACGGGTACAATTCCGGCACACCTTGCGACCTGTCCAGACCCGGCGGTGCTGCCAAGGCTGCACGGCCAACCGCGAGACGTCGGCGGCATGCCGCAGCTACACGGGCACCGCGGCCGGGTTTCGGAAAGGTCTCACGCACGTCAGGCGGAAACGCCGCGACAAGCGCGTCTCGACGCCGGAAGTGCGGACTAGGGACATGCGGTCAACGTGTGCGTCAACCCTGTGCTCCAACCCGCCTGATTCCATCAGGCTTCAGGATTATATGTCGCTCCCATTGTTGCGCAAAGCGAAATTCTCTGCCGGTAGATCCCGCCCGGCCCCGCCTTCGGAAACGCCTCCGGCCCCCTCGGTGCGGCTAGTGGAGGTAGACGAAGCGCACGACGGCCAGCGGCTCGACAATTACCTGCTGCGCTTGTGCAAAGGCGTGCCGAAAAGCCACCTTTACAAGGCCATACGCGGGGGCGAGGTGCGCGTCAACCGGGGGCGGGTGGCGGTCGATTACCGGATTGCCGTGGGCGACGTGATCCGCGTGCCGCCGTTTCGCATTCCGGAGGCGCCCGTGCGTTTCGTGCCGCCCACGGAATTTCCCACCGTTTATGAAGACGATGCCCTGCTGGCGATCGACAAGCCCGCCGGCGTTGCCGTGCATGGCGGAAGCGGCGTGGATTTCGGCGTCATCGAACAGCTGCGGCGCGCGCGTCCCCAGGCCCGCTTCCTGGAGCTGGTGCACCGCCTGGACCGAGACACCTCAGGCCTGCTGCTGGTGGCCAAGAAGCGCAGCGCGTTGGTCGGCCTGCACCAATCCCTCAGGGAGGGAAGGTGGAACAAGCATTACCTGGCGCTGGTGGCGGGAGACTGGGTCAATGAGCGGCAGCACGTGCGCAAGCCCCTCACCAAGTGGTCTACCCAGTCAGGGGAGCGGCGGGTGAAGGTAGACCCGGCGGGGCAGCCCGCCCATACCATTTTTACGCTCAAGCGCAGGTACGGCGCCTATTCGCTGCTTGACGCCGAACTCAAGACCGGCCGGACGCACCAAATCCGGGTACATTTGTCCAGCTGCGGCTTTCCCATCGTCGGGGATGACAAGTACGGCGACGAACTCGCGACCGCGGATGCCGTCCAGCGGGGCTTCCGCCGGATGTTCCTGCACGCGCATTCCTTGCGCCTGCCTCATCCGTTGACCGGGGAGCCTCTGGAATTCGAGGCGGCCCTGCCGGAAGATTGCATCAAATTCCTACAGCAACTGGAAAACCCATGACCCGACCCGCCGAGGGCTACTCGCTCATCGTGTTCGATTGGGATGGCACTTTGATGGATTCGACACCGACCATCATTGCCGCGATCCAGGCCGCCTGCCGTGACCTGGGGCTTCCCGCGCCGCCTGACGAGGCGGCTGCGTGGGTAATCGGCCTGAGCCTGCAGGATGCCCTGCTGGCGGCCGTGCCCACCCTGCAGCAGTCGCAGGTGCCCGATTTCGTCGCGCGCTACCGCTTTCATTACCTGACCCGCGACCCGCAACTAAAACTGTTTGACGGGGCGGAACAGGTGCTGGCGTCCCTGGCTGAACGGGGGGCCCGGCTCGCCGTGGCGACCGGCAAGAGCCGGGCAGGGTTGGACCGCGCGCTGAAAGCCACCGGCATAGGCCATTATTTCGATACCACCCGCTGCGCCGACGAAACCTTTTCCAAGCCGCATCCGGCCATGTTGTTGGAAATCATGCGCGAATTGGACGTGGATCCCGCCGGTGCGGTCATGGTGGGGGACACATCGCATGACCTTCACATGGCGCGCAATGCGGGCATCCATGGCGTTGGCGTCACCTATGGGGCCCATGCCCGCGAGGAGCTCGCTAGCTGCGGTCCCCAGGCCCTGGTAGGCAGCGTGCGCGAGCTCGACGCATGGCTGTCAGGCCGCGTCGCAGCGCTGGCGAGATAGGCGCCGCCGGGGGCAGAGTTGCCCTATCCTATGCAACCTCCATCCCCGCCCAAATTCATTCATACCCTATAGCGAGTGTTTTCCATGTCCGACGATGTCCGTCCCGCTCAGCCGACCGACTCCGTGTCACGCGTTCCGGGCGAATGGGAGCGAGAAGTGCTGGAGAAACTGGTCTTCGCGTCACTCAAGGAGCAGCGGGCGAAACGCCGCTGGACCATCTTCTTTCGGCTCGTCATGTTGGCCATCGTGGCCATGATCGTGCTCAGCGTGAGTGGGGTACTTTTCGGCGGATCGGGCTCCGCGCCGGGTCCGCACACGGCCTTGATCGACGTCGAAGGCGTCATCGACGCCGGGGGCGAGGCCAGCGCGGAAAAGATCAATGCCGCGCTCCAAGCCGCGTTCGACGAGGACGCGGTCAAGGGCGTCGTGCTGCGCATCAACAGTCCCGGAGGTAGCCCGGTGCAGGCGGGCATGATTTATGACGAAATCCGGCGGCTGCGCCGCCAGTATCCCGACAAGCCGGTCTATGCGGTGGTCGAGGAAATCTGCGCATCGGGCGGCTATTACGTTGCCGCGGCCGCAGACAAGATCTTCGTCAACCAGGCCAGCGTTGTCGGCTCGATCGGCGTGATCATGGAAGGTTTTGGCTTTACCGGCCTGATGGAGAAGCTCGGCGTCGAGCGGCGGCTGGTGGTGTCCGGCGAAAACAAGGCGCTCCTGGATCCGTTTTCGCCGCGCAATCCTGCCCAGCAGGCTCACGCGCAGGCGCTCGTGGATGAGATATACAAGCAGTTCGTCGCCGCCGTGCGCGAAGGTCGGGGCGAACGCCTGCATGAGACGCCAGACATGTTCACCGGCTTGATCTGGACGGGCGCCAAGAGCGTCGAGCTTGGCCTGGCCGACGAGCTGGGCACGGTGGACAGCGTCGCCCGCGACGTCATCAAGGCTGATGCCGTCGTGGATTACACGGTACGCGAGAACTTCGCCGAACGCGTTGCCAAGCGCGTAGGCGTGGCCTTTGGTGCCGGGCTGGCCAAGACCGGATTGAGCCGCCTCTGGCACTGGCGGTGACCGGGGCCGGCCTTGGCTTTTCCGCGCGTTGCGGGATGTACGCGCAAGTGCATCATTTCCTTGCGAGAAAGAGGAACAACGTCGGCTGCTTGTCGAGCTGGGGCGCCGGCTGCCGTTTCCAATCGGCGATGCTGAGTGTCTTGATCCACTCTCTATCCGTGGTCAGAGAGCGGGCCACGCACAGCAGCGTCGTGGGTCGCAGGGTGGCCAGTAGCGCGGCATGCATGGCGGCGTTTCGATAAGGCGTCTCGATCAGCATCTGCGTTTGGTTGTACCGGGCCGATGCCTGCTCCCAATCGCGTAGCTGGCGCGCTCGCTCGGCGGCGTCCACCGGCGCGTAGCCATGGAACGCGAAGCGCTGGCCGTCGAGGCCGCTGGCCATGAGGCCGAGCAAAAGGGATGATGGGCCGACCCAAGGCTGGACGCGGATGCCCATTTCGTGCGCCGCCCGCGCGACGCGGGCGCCGGGGTCGGCGACGGCCGGGCAGCCGGCCTCGGAAACCAGTCCGATTCGTCCGCCCGCGGCGACAGGCTTGAGCCAGGCCGCTATGTCACGCTCGTCGGTCTTCGCATCGAGCGTGTGAATCGTGATTTCCTGTATGGGCCGCACGGTGCCGATGGCTTTCAGGAATGCGCGGGCGGTTTTCGCGTTTTCGGCGATGTAGGTGTCCAATTGTCCAGCGAGCGTGCGCGCCTCGGCCGGCAGCCAGCGCTCAGGAGGCGCGTCGCCCAGGGAGACAGGGATGAGATGCAGAGTGCCTGGTGCAGGTGCGTTCATGCGCGCGGCGCCTCCAGCGCGTCGAGGGGGTCAAGGCCGAATCCGGCCAGCAGCCGTGTCAGGGCGATCAAGGGCAGTCCGATCAGCGCGGTGGGGTCGTCGCTTTCAATGCGTTCCATGAGCGCAATGCCGAGCGATTCGGCCTTGGCGCTGCCGGCCGTATCGAAGGGCCGTTCGGCCGCGAGATAGGCGCGCAGGGCGCGGTCGGGGACATCGCGCAGCCTGCAGCGGGTCTCGACGGTGGCGCATTCGACGCGCTCGCCATCGTCGACGGCCACGGCGGTGTAAAAAGTCACCGTGTTGCCGCGCATGGCGCGCAGTTGCGCCAGCGCGCGATCGAAATCGCCCGGTTTGCCGATTACGCCTTCTCCCAGTGTGGCGACTTGGTCCGACCCGATCACCAGCGCGCCGGGGTGGAGCCGCCCGACCGCGCGCGCCTTGGACTTGGCAAGGCGCAGGGCCAGCGCGGCCGGCGCTTCGCCGGGTTGCGGCGTTTCGTCGACGCCAGGTGCCACCACGGCGAACGGCAGGCGCAAGCGCTCGAGCAGCTCGCGCCGATAGGGTGAGGTAGAAGCGAGGATCAGCGGCCGCAGGCCGGTTGGGTGTTCGGACATGAAAGCAGCAGGACGGGGTAAGTGATTGACTTGTTTGACTGTTTTTGAATTTTCGCGCTATTATCCACTGTTTTCCCGAGCTACCTTTTCCTTTTGGCGCTTGCGCGACTTTCCGGCGCGAGAGAGGGGCTGGTTAATCCGGTCGGTTTCCTTTTGAGCTTTCGGCCCAGTGTTTTTTTGGGGTTGGCGCGCTTTGAGGTGGATGGTTGTGGTTCGGGGAGCGTAGCGGAATTCATTCCGGGAAGCATGTCGTGAAAGACGTCAGCGAAGCCGGCGCGGTGCGCCATATCGACGCGTTCGAGTTCGTCAGGCTCGGCCGCAAGGTCGAGGGTCGTGCTCCCCTGGTTCGATTCGTGCGCCTTCTCGAGGGGTTTCCCGAGCAGGATCCCGCGGCGCAGGTGCACTGGTCGGCGGCGGCCGATCGCGGCCCGCTCGGCGAGCCGTTGATCCGGCTCGGCGTTGAAACGGTACTCACCCTGCAATGCCAGCGGTGCCTCGGGCCCCTGGCGATGCCTATTGCGTCCCAGGTGGCATTGCAGTTGGTCGAGAGCGAGGCTGAGCTCGACGCTCCCGATGTCTTCGACGAGTCCGATTTGGAAGAAATCGGGACGGAGCGGGATTTCGAAAAGGTGCTGGGGTCGCGCAAGTTCGACCTGCTCGAGCAGGTCGAGGATGAATTGATCTTGAGCGTCCCTTATGTGCCTCGGCACGACGTGTGCCCCGCCGAGGGCGGCAAATCCGGCGAGGAGCCGGAGAAGCGGCCCTCGCCGTTTGCGGTGCTGGCCGAGCTGAAGGCTCGGTCGGGAGATGTCGGCAAATAAGCGACATTTTTTTTGTGTATAGTCGCAGCGGGCGTGTCCTCCGGGTTGTTGGGCGGGCAAGCGCGATGCGGGCGAATGCGTGCTTGATGCAAGCGCGTTCGTAGTAATTAGGGTTTTTGGACGGCGTTTCGGGCAAGCCTGCGCAGGCCGCCGTCATTCAATTGAAAAAGCAGGTTTCAGAACTCGCGGCGGTTACGCGTAGGCTTCTGGCTTACAATGCGCGCCGTTCCTAGGAGTCTAGTCACATGGCCGTTCAGCAAAACAAGAAGTCGCCCTCCAAGCGTGGTATGCATCGCGCCCACGATTTCCTTACCAATCCTCCCATTGCGGTGGAGCCCACCACGGGCGAAACGCACCTGCGCCACCACATCAGTCCCAACGGCATTTATCGCGGTCGCAAAGTCCTCAAGACCAAGAACGACGAGTGATACAGGCCGACCCTGGGCAGTCGCTTGCGCTGGGGTCGTCACTCAGTGGTGGAATGCGGGCGCCGATGGGTCGGCATTCCACCCCTGGGCACTTGCGGAACCTTTTCTCCGGTCTTGTCTGTCCCGCCGAGCGATTTGCCGATGACTGATGCAGCACTCGTCTGTAGCGGTTCGGGCGATCGTCGCGGTCGCGGATGGGCGTCTCTGCGTCCATGGCTATGATCCGTATCGCGATCGATTGCATGGGGGGCGATTTCGGCCTTCCTGTGACGATTCCCGCTGCCCTGACGTTTGCTGCCCGCCATCCCGGCACCGAATTGCTGCTGGTCGGCTTGGCCGACCAGATCGAGGCAGGCTTGGCTCGCGCCCATGCGTCCGCCGCACAGCGCGAGCGGCTGCGCATCGTGCCCGCCTCGGAAGTCGTCACCATGGACGACAAGGTCGAGGTCGCACTGCGCCGGAAGAAGGATTCCTCCATGCGCGTTGCGGCCGAGCTCGTTCGCGACGGGAAAGCCGACGCGTGCGTGTCTGCCGGCAATACGGGCGCATGGATGGCAATCTCGCGCTATGTACTGAAGACGCTCGACGGCATCGATCGTCCCGCCATCGCCAAAGCCATTCCCAATCAATTGGGAGGCATGACCGTCATCCTCGACCTGGGGGCCAACGTCGATTGCACGGCGGATCACCTGCTGCAGTTCGCCATGATGGGGTCTGCGCTGGTGTCGAGCGTGGGGCACCAGGAGCGGCCTTCCGTCGGGTTGCTCAATATTGGCGAAGAGGCCATCAAGGGCAACGACGTCGTCAAGCAGGCGGCGGAGCTGCTGCGCAGCAGTCCGTTGAACTTTTACGGCAACGTCGAAGGCAACGACATCTTCAAGGGTACGGTGGACGTCGTCGTCTGCGACGGCTTTGTTGGTAACATCGTACTCAAGTCCACGGAAGGCCTGGCCAAGATGCTGGGCGTCTTCATCAAAGAAGAATTCAAGAGAAACCTGTTCACGTTGTTGATGGGCGCCATCGCCACGCCGGTGTTGAATCGTTTCCGCCAGCGCGTGGATCCTCGCCGCTACAACGGGGCGGCGCTGCTAGGGTTGCGCGGCGTCGTCATCAAGAGCCATGGTTCAGCCGATACCTATGCGTTTGAGTGGGCGTTGCAGGACGCTTACGACGCTGTCGAAAGCGGTCTGCTCGCCAGGACGTCGCAGACCATTGCGCAGATGACGAGCATGCCGGCCGGCGGAACCCAGCAGGAGGCCGGCATAGCGCCGGCCTCGCATGGAGAAAGTGCATGAGTGCAACAGTGACGCGTCCGTCGGGCAATCCCACTACTGCGGTTTGGTCGAGAATCATCGGATCCGGCAGTTGCCTGCCCGAACGCGTGGTCAGCAATGATGAACTCGCCGCCGAGCTCGCTCAACGCGGAATCCAAACCTCGGATGCCTGGATCGTCGAGCGGACCGGAATTCGCCAGCGCCATATCGCGGCGCGCGGGGTGACTTCCAGTGAGCTGGGCGTGCAGGCTGCTCGGCGCGCGCTTGCCGACGCGGGCATCGAGGCCGCCGACCTCGACCTGATCGTGGTGGCCACCTCCACGCCGGATTTCGTGTTTCCCAGCACGGCTTGTCTGATCCAGGCCCAGCTTGGAGCTTCGCGTGCCGCGGCATTTGACGTCCAGGCCGTGTGCACGGGCTTCATCTATGCGCTGACCACCGCCGACAGCTTTGTGCGTGCAGGGCGCGCCCGTACCGCTCTGGTCATCGGCGCGGAGGTGTTCTCCCGCATTCTCGACTGGAATGACCGTTCTACTTGCGTGCTGTTCGGCGATGGCGCCGGCGCCGTGGTGCTCCAGGCTTCGCCCGAGCCCGGCGTGATGGCGGCCAAGCTGCATGCCGACGGTTCGCAGACCAAGATTCTTTGCGCTGCCGGCAACGTCGCCTATGGTGAGGTGACGGGCGATCCCTTCCTGCGCATGGAAGGGCAGGCGGTCTTCAAGCAGGCGGTCACGGTGCTGGAGCGCGTGGCGCACGAGGTGGTCGACGAGGCAGGCGTGCCGCTGTCCGACGTGGATTGGCTCATTCCCCACCAGGCGAATGTCCGCATCCTCAATGCCACCGCCAAGCGCCTCGGCATTCCTCTCGAGCGCGTCATCTCGACTGTCGACCTGCATGCCAATACCTCGGCGGCGAGCGTGCCCCTGGCCCTCGACGTGGCCCGGCGCGACGGGCGCGTCAAGCGGGGGGACTTGGTGATGCTGCAGGGGGTGGGCGGCGGATTTACCTGGGGCGCCGTGCTCGCACGCATGTGAGCGCCCGGAAACAGAGGTACCCATGACTAAAATCGCATTCGTCTTTCCCGGCCAGGGTTCGCAATCCGTCGGCATGCTCGACGGCTTCGCCGGCAATGCCGCCGTGGCCGATGTCGTGGCGCGCGCCAGCGCCGCCCTGGGCGAGGACCTCGCCGGCCTGATGGCCAACGGCCCCGCGGAAAAACTCAATCTCACCACGCACACGCAGCCTGTCATGTTGACGGCAGGCGTCGCTGCCTATGCCGCCTGGCAGGCAGCGGGCGGACCGGCCCCGGCGGTGGTGGCCGGGCACAGCCTGGGCGAATATGCCGCGCTGGTCGCCGCCGGTGCGCTGACACTCGAGGATGCCGTGCGTCTCGTCCGCATTCGCGCCGATGCCATGCAGTCCGCGGTGCCGGTCGGCGCAGGCGGCATGGCGGCCATCCTCGGCCTGAGCGACGACCAAGTGCGGGAAGTATGCGCCGCGTCGGCCCAGTCGGAAGTGGTCGAGGCAGTCAATTTCAATGCGCCCGCCCAGGTCGTGATCGCCGGCCACAAGGCGGCCGTGGAACGCGCATGCGAAGCCGCCAAGCAGGCCGGCGCCAAGCGCGCGTTGCCGCTGCCCGTTTCGGCCCCGTTTCACTCCAGCCTCATGCAGCCGGCCGCCGACACCTTGGCCAAGGCGCTCGAGGCCATCGATATCCAGTCGCCCCGCGTCCCGGTCCTGAACAACGTGGACGTGGCCGCGCCCACGGAGCCTGCGGCGATCTCGGATGCGCTGGTGCGGCAGGCCTGGCATCCGGTACGATGGGTAGAAACCATACAAACCATGCAGGCCAAGGGCATCACCCATGTCGTCGAATGCGGGCCCGGCAAGGTCTTGACCGGATTGACCAAGCGTATCGCGCCCGGGTTGACGGCATTGGCCGTCACCGACGAGGCGTCGCTGAAGGCCGCCTTGGAGGCAGTAGCCGGCGGGGCTTGAGTCGCTTTTCGTGTTCCGCGGCTTCCGAGGTTCGGGGCGGTGGACAGGCCTGGGCGCCGTTCGGTGCCTGGGGGCGAGCCCCCGCGCATAGGCCGCGGGTGGGATCGCGCAGGTAACGGAAGGAAAGGTTGAACCGGCGCGGAGCGGGTGGCCGCGCCAGTCGGATAGAAGGAAGAAACCATGGAATTGCAAGGCAAAGTCGCGTTGGTGACGGGAGCGTCGCGGGGGATAGGCAAGGCAATCGCGGCTGAACTGGCCGCGCGGGGCGCGACGGTGATCGGTACCGCCACCACCCAAGCCGGCGCCGAGGCCATTACCGAAGCGCTTGCCGCCTATCCGGCCAAGGGCCGCGGCGCGGTGCTGCAAGTCAATGATGGCGCGGCCGTGGATGCGCTGGTGGACCAAATCGGCAAAGCCGAGGGCGGCCCGCACATTTTGGTGAACAACGCCGGCATTACCCGGGATACACTCGCGATGCGCATGAAGGACGAGGATTGGTCGGCCGTGATCGACACCAATCTGACGGCGGTATTCCGCTTGTCGCGCGCCGTCATGCGGGGGATGATGAAGGCGAAATGGGGCCGCATCATCAACGTGACGTCCGTGGTCGGTGCCAGCGGCAACGCCGGTCAGGCCAACTATGCGGCGGCCAAGGCGGGCGTGGCGGGCATGACCCGTGCTCTGGCTCGGGAACTGGGTAGCCGCAACATTACCGTCAACTGCGTTGCTCCCGGGTTCATCGACACCGACATGACCCGGGCTCTTGGAGAGGATCAAACCGGCGCCCTGCTGGGACAGATTCCGCTGGGCCGCCTCGGTAGTCCCGAAGACGTCGCTCACTGCGTGGCTTTTCTGGCCTCGCCCGGGGCGGGGTACGTTACCGGCGCCACGTTGCACGTCAACGGCGGCATGTTCATGAACTGATTTCCGCGTATTGCGACCGCGATATGCATTCGTCCGGCTGGGGCGCTTTAGACAAGCGAGCTTGGCTATAATTCACTTAGATATAGACCCTTTTGGAGGATCTCCATGGATAGCATCGAACAGCGCGTGAAGAAGATCGTCGCTGAGCAACTCGGCGTCAACGAAGCCGAGATCAAGAACGAATCTTCTTTTGTCGACGACCTCGGTGCCGATTCGCTCGATATGGTTGAGCTCGTGATGGCGCTCGAGGACGAGTTCGAGACCGAGATTCCCGACGAAGAAGCAGAGAAGATCACGACCGTGCAACAAGCCATCGATTACGTTGGCGCGCACATCAAGAAGTAAAGAGTCGCTATGCGATGACGCAGGCGGCTCATCGGCCGCCTTCATTTTTTACGTTCGGCGCGGCCATGCGCGACCTTGCCGGAAGCGGCGGGAGGGCAGCTGCCGGATTCGCTTTTTCTGCGCGCACTTGAGGAGTAGTCAGTGAAGCGACGCGTCGTCATCACCGGTCTCGGTATCGTTTCCCCCGTGGGCAATGACATCGCCTCCGCATGGGACAACATCGTCAACGGCCGTTCAGGCATCGACCGCATCACGCGCTTCGACCCGACTGATTTCAACTGCCACATCGCTGGTGAAGTCAAAGGATTCGATGCTACCCAGTACATCCCCGCCAAAGAAGTGCGCCAGATGGATACCTTCATCCATTACGGCATTGCTGCCGGCGTGCAGGCGATACAGGACAGCGGGCTGGAAATCACCGAGGCCAATGCTGAGCGCATTGGGGTCATCATCGGTTCAGGCATAGGCGGCTTGCCGCGCATCGAAGAAACCGAGGCCGAATATCTGCAACGCGGCGCTCGCCGCATTTCGCCTTATTTCGTTCCTGCATCACTGATCAACCTGATCTCCGGCCAGCTCTCGATCCGCTTCGGCATGAAAGGTCCGAGCTATGCCGTGGTGTCCGCGTGCACGACCGGTCTGCACAGCATCGGCGACGCCGCCCGCTTGATCGAGTACGGGGATGCCGACGTCATGGTGGCCGGCGGTGCGGAATCGACCGTTTCACCGCTGGGCATCGGGGGGTTCGCTGCCATGCGGGCGCTGTCCACCCGCAACGATGATCCCAAGACCGCATCGCGTCCCTGGGACCGCGACCGCGACGGTTTCGTGCTCGGTGAAGGCGCCGGGGTGCTGGTGCTCGAGGAGTATGAACATGCCAAGAAGCGCGGCGCGCGCATTTATGGCGAGTTTGCCGGCTACGGCATGAGCTCCGATGCCCACCACATCACCGCCCCGGACCGCGAAGGGCCTTGCCGCGGGATGGTTAACGCCCTGCGCAACGGCGGGATCAATAAGGATGAGGTCCAGTACGTCAATGCCCACGGCACGTCCACCCCGCTGGGCGACAAGAACGAGACCGAGGCGCTCAAGCTGGCGTTCGGGGACCATGCCAAGAAGCTGGTCGTCAGCTCGACCAAGTCCATGACCGGGCACTTGCTGGGCGCTGCCGGCGGCATCGAGGCCGTTTTCACGACGCTCGCGGTGTATCACCAAATTGCGCCGCCTACGATCAATATCTTCAATCAAGATCCCGAATGCGATCTCGATTACTGCGCCAACGAGGCGCGGCAAATGAAGATCGATGTCGCGCTGTCGAATTCCTTCGGGTTCGGCGGCACCAACGGCACCATGATCGTACGCAAGGTCTGATTTGAGTGACGTCAGGGTATCCGGGGCGCAGTTTTCGGGCTTGGCCATGCTGGCGAATCTCCGGCGTTCGCGTCGCGCCGGCGTGGCGGGACGCTGCATAGCGGGGTCTGCGGGGCTGGCCGCGGCCTTGGCCGCGTATTTCGCGCTGGCCGGAGGGGGCCTCGCCTCGATGGCGGCGGCCGCCATCGGGCTGCTTGCGTTCCTGGTCTTTGATGCACTGCAACGCCGGTCTTTGGCACCCGGTTACCGCGCGGTAGCCGTAGATGCTGGCGGGAATTGGATGTTGGCCGATGCCGAGGGCTGGCGGCGTTTCCGTTTGCAGCGGATCTGGCGCTCGCCCTTGGGGTGGCTGACATTGGAAGGAAGCCTGGCCCCCGCACCGGGGCGCGCCGGCATGCCGCGCACTGCCCGCCTCACGATCTGGCCTGACAGCCTCTCCGCAGGCGAGTGGCGTGCCGTGCGCATTGCCGCCGCCTGGACCGAGCAGCGGGAAGACGGGCTGCTGGTGAGGCCGCAGGCCCGCGATCCACGCCTGGGGTACCCAGCATGACGAGCGAGCGCGACGTCGATGCCGAGCTGGTCTCCCGGGTGCAGCGGGGCGACAAGAAAGCTTTCGAACTGTTGATGCTGAAGTATCAACGGAAGATCTTGCGCTTGCTTTCCCGGTTCATTCGCGACCCGGCCGAGGTCGAAGACGTCGCCCAGGAAGCCTTCATCAAGGCATACCGCGCGCTGCCCCAGTTTCGCGGCGACAGCGCTTTCTATACCTGGCTGTACCGCATCGCCATCAACACGGCGAAGAATCATTTGTCGGCTTCGGGGCGGCGCCCCAGCTCACCGTCTGAATACGAGAACGAAGACGGTGAAACTTTCGACGAAACCGATAACCTAAGCGATATCAACACGCCAGAATCCATGATGGCGACGCGCGAAATTGCCGAAACGGTCAATTTGGCAATCGAGGCGCTGCCTGAAGAGCTGCGGACGGCTATCGTGTTGCGTGAAATCGAAGGAATGAGCTATGAGGACATCGCGCAGTCGATGGGATGCCCCATAGGTACCGTACGCTCCCGTATATTCCGGGCGCGTGAGGCGATAGCGGCCCGGCTCAGGCCCCTATTGGGCACCCAGGAAGACAAGCGGTGGTAGCCCCAAGGGGTGCTGGTCGGCAGGAAGTTTAGGCAAAATGGCAAGTTACCGGGCTATCGGCAGCCCCGGAGGTTATGGAAATGCAGGTGACATCTCATCGGAGTGAGTCCGTCGGTTCAGTCTCGGCGACGGCCGCGCCGGGTGTCCAGGACGGACTGCAGCAGGCCCAAGTGGAAGAGTGGCTGTCTGCATACATGGACGGTGAGCTCGACGTTTCCGACTCTGCCGCCTTCGCGGCCGGCTCCGCCCGCCTGTCGGAGCATTTGGCGAGTGCGAAAGGCCAGTCCGATTGGGACCTCTACCATCTCATCGGCGACGTGGTGCGCACCCCGGACCTCGCGTTGCCCGTTTCGGCGCAATTCCATCGCCGTTTGGCCGAAGCACTCGAGCGGGAGCCCGCCATCGTTGCCGCGCCCAAGCGGACCTCCCGCCGGTTCATGGTCCGCTATGGCTTTCCGGGGCTGGCGGCGGCTGCGGCCGTCGCCTCGGTCACCTGGATCGCCCAACCCTATTTCGGCGGGCAGGGCGTTCCGGTCGAATTTTCCGCCAGCACGCAGCCGGTGGCTGCGCCTGCGGTGGTTCCGGTAGCGGCGCAAGCGCGTCCGCGCAGCGTCGATCCCCAGGTGGACGTCGTGCTGGGCGAGTATCTCGACGCCCATAGGCAAATCGCCGGTCGCGGCGCCATTCGCCAGGTTTCTGCCACCACGGTCGATTCTCCCGTAGGACAACGTTGAAGGAAGGTCGCGTGTCGGAGGTCAGTCGTTCGGTCGTTGGGACGCCCATTCGTTTCCTGATGTTCGCCGCGATGTGCTTGCTCCCCGTTGCGGCGCAAGCGCAGGTCGCGCCCCCTGCGGTGCTGGTCGACGATATCGAGTTGTTGCAACGCATCCAAACGTCGGCGCGCGAGCTCGACTATGCGGGGGTGTTCGCGTACCAGCAGGGCTCCTCCATGCAGTCGTCGCGCATCACGCATGTCTTCGATGGCAAGAACGAGCGCGAGCGGCTGGAGCTGCTTGATGGCCAGCCGCTGGAATTCCTCCGCCAAGACGACGAAATCCAATGCCTGTTGCCTGAAAAGCGGGCCGTCCTGATCGAAACCCGCACCGCCCGTGATCGCTTTCCCGGCCTGATGATAGGCAGTGCGCGGCAGTTGACCGCCCATTACCAAGTGAGCGTCGACCCAGAGCCCCAGCGGGTGGCCGACCGCGATTGCCAGGTTATTACGCTGCGCCCCCGGGACAACGACCGCTACGGGTATCGCCTGTGCACGGACGTCGATTCGGGGCTGCTGCTGCGCGCCCAGACGCTGTCCCCCGAAGACGAGGTCGTCGAGCAGGTCGCTTTCCTCGCGTTGCAGATTGGCGCGGAGGTCGATCGCAAGCAGCTCAAGCCGCGTTGGAAGACGGACGGTTGGCGGGTGGTGCGCACGCACCTGAACCCGGTCAAATTGTCAGAGCTGGGCTGGAAGGTGGGAGAGCCAGCCGGTTTTCTCAAAATGCTGGAGGTCCAGCGTTCAATGGGCGGCAAGCCCGACGTCAAGCAGGTCATGCTGTCGGACGGCCTGGCGGCGGTATCCGTTTTCATCGAGCCGTACAGTGAAGGGCACCCGCGCCAGGCCGGCCCGGGCGCGCGCGGCGCCATCCACGTCGTCGGGCGCAGATTGGGCGACTACTGGATTACTGTACTCGGCGAGGCCCCCCTGGGTACCATTCAACAAATCGCCGATTCCGTCAGCTATACGCCGGCGCCTGCGCGCAAGCCCTGATGCGGCCGGCATCGTTTTCTTAACCCGGAGCTTACATGTCAGCAGTTTTTTCCTTGGCTGCCCGCCAGCCGTACGACATGAATTCCAGAACGCCCGCAGCCCCTGAAGCCACCTCCCGGCGCGGGTGGGGTTGGGCGTGCAGGGTCGTCGTTGCGCTGTGCGCCGCTGCAGCCCTCTTCGTGGGACAGGGGGAGGCCCGGGCCCAGAGCCGCGGCTTGCCGGATTTCACGGACTTGGTTGCCAAGTCCGAGCCTGCGGTGGTCAACATCCGCACCACGGCCCGCGCAGTGGTGCGCAGTCCGTTCGGGGGCGGCCAGGATCCTTATGAGCTGTTCCGCTGGTTCTTCGGGCCGGATTTCGTGCCCCCGGGGCGCAACCCCCGCGCGCAGCCCGAGGAAGAGGGGCGCGAGGTGCCCCGCGGCGTGGGGTCGGGGTTTTTCATCTCGTCAGACGGTTACATCCTGACCAATCACCACGTTGTCAGCGGCGCGGACGATATTTACGTCACATTGACGGACCGGCGGGAATTCAAGGCCAAGGTGATCGGCTCGGACGAGCGCACCGACGTCGCGCTGATCAAGATCGACGCGACCGGCACCACCGCGTTGAAACCGGGCGACCCCAATCAGCTGCGCAAGGGTGAATGGGTGCTCGCGATTGGTTCGCCCTTCGGGTTGGATTCCACCGTCACGGCGGGCATCGTCAGCGCCACCGGCCGCGATACGGGGGACTACCTGCCCTTCATCCAGACCGACGTGGCCGTCAACCCCGGCAATTCGGGCGGTCCGCTGCTCAACATGCGTGGAGAGGTGGTGGGGATCAACTCCCAGATCATTTCCCGCAGCGGCGGTTTCATGGGCATCTCGCTGGCCATTCCCATCGACCAGGCCATGCGCGTGGCAGAACAATTGCGCACGTCGGGGCGGGTCATCCGCGGCCGCATCGGGGTGCAGATCGGCGAGGTCAGCAAGGAAGTCGCGGACGCCATTGGCCTGGGGCGTACGGCGGGTGCCTCCGTGGGCATGGTCGAGCCGGGCAGCCCGGCTGAGAAGGCCGGCATCGAACCGGGCGACGTCATCCTGAAATTCAATGGCAAGACCATCGAGCGTTCGTCAGACCTGCCGCGCACTGTTGGCGAAACCAAGCCGGGCACCAAGGCGACCGTGCAGGTATGGCGGCGCGGCAGCCTGCGCGAGCTGACCATCACAGTGGGCGAGATGGAGCCCGAGAAGAGCGCCGCCCAGGCCGAAGAGGGGGGGCAAGCCCAGAAAACCAATGCGCTCGGCCTGATCGTGTCCGACCTCTCCGCAGCGCGTCGCCGCGAATTGCGCGTCCGTGGGGGCGTGCAGGTGGAGGCGGCAGATGGTCCGGCCGCCCGCGCCGGCATCCGCCAGGGCGATGTGTTGCTTGCACTCGACAATATCGAGATCACCAACGCGGCCCAGTTCAACGCCCTGGTGGCCAAGCTGGACCGCAGCCGGAGCCACGTCGTGCTCGTCCGTCGGGGTGATCTGACGCAATGGGTACCGATCCGTCCGGCGAGGTAATCGGCAGACATTCGCGCTCGGCGGTAAAATGCCGGGTCGCGACAAATGACACCGGCTGCGGGACGAGTTTTCCGCGCGGCCGGCCATAGGAGGGGCGCGTTGCGCCCCCTTTTTTTGCAAGTCCCGAGGGCGCCGGGGCCGGGTTTCGCCGGCTCATCGCGCCGCCCCCCCGTGGGGGAGCGGCGCCGGGCCGCCTGGGAGTGGGCTCATTACTTCGGATCGCATGCAGCACATACGCAATTTCTCCATCATTGCCCACATCGACCACGGCAAATCGACGCTTGCCGACCGCATCATTCATCGCTGCGGCGGCTTGTCCGATCGCGAGATGGAGGCCCAGGTGCTCGACTCGATGGACATCGAGCGCGAGCGCGGCATCACGATCAAGGCTCAGACGGCGGCGCTGCGCTACCAGGCGCGGGACGGGAAGGTTTACAACCTGAACCTGATCGACACCCCGGGGCACGTCGATTTTTCCTATGAGGTCAGCCGTTCGCTCTCGGCGTGCGAGGGCGCCTTGCTGGTGGTCGATGCCTCGCAGGGCGTCGAAGCCCAGACGGTGGCGAACTGCTATACGGCGATCGAGCTGGGCGTGGAAGTGGTGCCCGTCCTGAACAAGATGGACCTGCCTCAGGCAGATCCGGACGGGGCCAAGCAGGAGATCGAGGAGGTCATCGGCATCCCCGCCGATGACGCCATTCCCGCCAGTGCCAAGACCGGCATGGGCATCGACGACATCCTCGAGGCCGTGGTTGCCCGCATTCCTCCCCCGAAAGGGGATGCGACGGCACCGTTGCAAGCCCTCGTCATCGATTCGTGGTTCGATAACTACGTCGGCGTGGTGATGCTGGTGCGCGTGGTCAACGGCGTGGTCAAGCCCAAGGACAAGCTGCTGCTGATGGCCACTGGCGCGACCCATTTGTGCGAGCAGGTGGGGGTGTTCACGCCCAAGTCCGAGGCGCGGCCGCAGCTCTCGGCCGGGGAGGTCGGGTTTGTGATCGCCGGCATCAAGGAGCTCAAGCACGCCAAGGTGGGCGATACCATTACGCATGCCGCCCAGCCTGCACCCGCGCCGCTGCCCGGCTTCAAGGAGGTCAAGCCCCAGGTGTTCGCCGGCCTCTACCCAGTGGAGTCGAGCGAATATGACGCGCTGCGTGATTCGCTCGAAAAGCTCAAGCTGAACGACGCCGCCCTCATGTACGACCCTGAGGTGTCGCAGGCGCTGGGCTTCGGCTTCCGCTGCGGGTTCCTGGGGCTGCTGCACATGGAAATCGTGCAGGAGCGCTTGGAGCGCGAGTTCGACATGGACCTGATCACCACCGCGCCGTCGGTGGTCTATGAGGTCGTGTTGCGCGACGGTTCGGTGGTGATGGTCGACAGCCCGTCGAAGATGCCCGAGGTCGGGCGCATCGCCGAGGTCCGCGAGCCCATCGTGACGGTCACGTTGTTCATGCCCCAGGAGTACGTGGGGCCGGTCATGACGCTGTGCACCTCCAAGCGCGGCATCCAGACCAACATGGCCTACCACGGCCGCCAGGTGCACCTGACGTACGAGATGCCCCTGGCCGAGATCGTGCTCGATTTCTTCGACAGGCTGAAGTCGGTCTCGCGCGGTTATGCGTCTATGGACTATGAGTTCAAGGAATACCGCAGCGCCGATGTGGTGCGCGTGGACTTGCTGATCAACGGCGACAAGGTCGATGCGTTGTCGCTGATCGTGCACCGCGCCAACGCCCGGGCCCGCGGGCGGGAGATCACGGCCAAGATGCGCGAGCTGATACCCCGCCAGATGTACGACGTCGCGATCCAGGCTGCGATCGGCGCAGAGGTCATCGCCCGCGAGAACGTCAAGGCCTTGCGCAAGAACGTGCTCGCCAAGTGCTATGGCGGCGACATCACCCGCAAGAAGAAGCTGCTCGAGAAGCAAAAGGCGGGGAAAAAGCGCATGAAGCAGGTCGGCAGCGTCGAGATTCCCCAGGAGGCGTTCCTGGCCATTCTGCAGGTGGAAGACAAATGACTAACAGTATGTTGAACCTGGTTGGGGAGAGGGCGACATGAGCCTGAATTTCGCGCTGATTCTATTCGTGCTGCTGATCGTGACCGGCGTCGTGTGGGTGGTCGACCGGGTATCGCTGCGGCCACAGCGCAACCAGCGCATGGCGCGCGCCGCAGCCGAGTTCGATGCTGGCCGGGCTCACTCGGTGCGCGCTGCCAGTGGCGAAGCGGAAGCAGCGCGCCAGCGCCAGGAGGCCGTCGACCGAGCAGGGAAAATGCCGTGGTGGGTGGAATACTCGGTCAGCTTTTTCCCGGTGATCCTGTTTGTGTTCGTGCTGCGCTCCTTCGTGGTCGAGCCGTTCCGCATCCCATCCGGGTCCATGATGCCCACGCTGCAGATCGGCGACCTGATCCTGGTCAATAAATTCTCTTACGGCTTGCGCCTGCCCATCGTCGACAAGAAAGTGGTGCCGCTGGGTGATCCGCAGCGGGGCGACGTCATAGTCTTTCGCTACCCCGTGGATCCCCAGGTCGATTACATCAAGCGGGTCATCGGCCTGCCCGGCGACGAAGTCGCATACATCAACAAGCGGTTGACCATCAACGGCGTGGAAGTACCAATAACGCAAAAAGGGGAATACTTTGATCCGGACCGAGTTTCTTACGCGACCCTTTATTCCGAAAAGTTAGGCGAAGTTGAGCACAATATATTGATAGATAGCCACAGATCGCCGGAGGTTGAGCCGTTTGGCAGCTTTCCGCACCGGGATGCGTGCCAGTACTCGCGGGAGGGCGTGCGTTGCAAAGTGCCCGCAGGCAACTATTTCGTCATGGGCGATAATCGGGACAATAGCGCGGACAGCCGGTATTGGGGCTTCGTGCCCGATTCGCATATCGTGGGCAAGGCGTTCTTCGTCTGGATGAATTTCGGGAACCTGAAACGGATTGGCCGCTTCCATTGATTTTTTTCGCCATGCGTCCTATTGCATGAAACAGACGTCGATCTCGCTTGGCGCCGGGGCATGGGCAGCACCGTCCGCCCGCTGGCCGGGCGCAGCGGTAGGCGGAAGGCGGGCCCCAGGTCGGCTCGGCCGGTTCGTTAGCGCCAACCCCCGGGGGGCGCGTGAGGCGCACGAGGGAGAGTGGTCTTGAACGCTCTGGAAACCAGCCTGGCCTATAGCTTCAAGAACAAGAGCCTGTTGGAGCAGGCTTTGACGCATCGCAGCCATAGCAGCAAGCACAACGAGCGGTTGGAGTTCTTGGGCGACAGCGTGCTTAATTGCGCGGTTGCTTCCTTGCTCTATGAGCGTTTTTCCAGGATAGACGAGGGCGATCTTTCGCGCCTGCGCGCCAATCTGGTCAAGCAGGCTTCGCTCGCCGAAATCGCTCAGCGCGTGGAGCTCTCCCGCTTCTTGCGCCTGGGAGAAGGTGAGCTGAAGAGCGGGGGCTTTCGCCGCCCCTCGATCCTGGCCGATACCCTGGAGGCGATCTTCGGCGCCATCTTCCTGGACGGTGGGTTCGATGCGGCAAGCGCGGTGATCGCCCGGCTGTACAAACCGGTGCTCGAGACCGTGGACCCCAAGACTTTGGGCAAGGACGCCAAGACCCTGCTGCAGGAATACCTGCAGGGGCGCAAGATTGCGCTGCCCGTCTATACGGTGGTGGCGACGCACGGGGCCGCGCATAGCCAGGAATTCGAGGTGGAGTGCGCCATCCCTAAGCTGGAAGTCCAGGTCGTCGGGGTGGGCGGGAGCCGGCGTGCCGCCGAGCAAGCCGCCGCCAAGCAGGCGCTCGAGGCCGCGCTTGCGGCCAATCCTTCCCCCGCCAAGCGGGCGCCGCGTGCCCGCAAGACGGCCCAGCTGTCCCTGCCCGTCGCCGTCGTCCAGGAGGTGACCGACAGTTCGAGCGGCAATCCGCAGCCGGCCGAGCCCGCGCCTGCGGCAAGCGACGGCACCAAGGTGGATTCCGGGGCCGATGCGGTCCAAGTTCCACCTTCGACGGCGACCGCATCCAAGGCTGCACTTTCGGCCCCGGTACCCAAGAAATGAACACTCCGCCCGCATCCCAAGCCGGCAGCCGTTGCGGTTTCGTCGCCATCGTCGGCCGCCCCAACGTCGGCAAATCCACCTTGCTGAACGCCTTGATCGGCGCCAAGGTGAGCATCGTTTCGCGCAAGGCCCAGACCACCCGCCACCGCATCCACGGCGTCTATACCCGCGGCGCAGAGCAATTCGTGTTCGTCGATACGCCGGGCTTCCAGACCCGTCACGGCGGCGCGATGAACCGCATGATGAATCGCGTCGTGACGCAGGCCCTGGCGGATGTCGACGTGGTCGTGCATGTAGTGGAGGCGGGCAAGTGGTCGGAAGGGGATGCCAACCTGCTTCCGCTCCTGCCTGCCCGGGCGCGCCGGATCCTGGCGGTGAACAAGATCGACCAGCTTAAGAACCGTGATTTGCTGTTTCCCTACGTGGCCCGGGTCACGCAGCTGCATCCCTACGACGCCGTGGTGCCGATCAGCGCGGCCAAGTCCCGGCAGCTCGACGAATTGCTGGACGAAATCGCGGCAGGCCTGCCCGAAGGCGAGCATATGTTCGAGGAAGACACGCTGACCGATCGTCCCGTGCGCTTCATCGCGGGGGAGTTGATCCGCGAGAAGATCTTCCGCTTGGTGGGCGACGAGCTGCCCTACGGCTCGACCGTTGTCATCGAACAATGGGAAGAGAAACCCCGCGTCACCCGCATTGCGGCCTGCGTCATCGTCGACCGCGAGAGTCACCGCCCCATCCTGCTGGGCGCGGGGGGGGAGCGCATGAAGCGCATCGCCACCGAGGCCCGGCAAGATATTTCCAAGTTGATCGACCGGCCCGTGCATCTCGAGATCTACGTGAAGGTGCGCAAGGGTTGGGCCGAGCGCGAAAGCGCGCTGCGCGATTTGGGTTATGAATAAATCGCGGGATCCCGCGACGTCTGACCAAGCCTGGGAGGGTGCTGCAGGGTCGCTGTTCCGGCGGGCGCCGGCGCCCGAGGCTGCGGCGCCCAAGCGGGTGCGCAGCCGGGGCCATCGCGTGGACGAGGTGCCCGCGTTTTTGCTCCACAGTTATCCTTACCGAGAGAGTTCGCTGATCCTGGACGTGTTCACGCGCACGCACGGCCGGCTTGCGCTGGTGGCCAAGGGCGCCAAGCGGCCTCATTCGGCGCTGCGCCCGGTGCTGGCCGTCTTCCAGCGGCTCAAGTTGTCGTGGAGCGGCGCCGGCGAGGTCAAGACGCTCACCCGCGCCGAATGGTCCGGCCCGCCGCAGCGCCTCGAGGGTGCGGCGGCGATGTCGGCCTGGTACCTGAACGAATTGCTGCTGCGGCTGCTCGTCCGCGAAGATCCGCACGAAGCGCTGTACGACGCGTATGCGCAGGCGCTGGCGCGCCTGACGGTCCAGCCCCAGCTGTCGGCCACGCTACGCGAGTTCGAGTGGCGCCTGCTGTGTGAAATCGGCTATGGATTCGATCCTGCAGCAACCGGCGACGGCACGCCCGTACAGGCCGGTGCGCGGTATCGCGTGCCCCTCGAGGCCGGTCCCGAGCTCGAGGAAGGGGGGACGTCGTTGGGTACGCCCATGTCGGGCCGGGCATTGCTGGCCTTGGCCGAAGGCCGCTTCGACGATGCCACCGCGGAGCCGGAGCTGCGGCGGCTGTTGCGCGAGCGGCTGGACTATCATATGAGCGGTCGGCCTCTGGCAACGCGGCAAGTGCTGCGCGATCTCCAGTTTTTCCTGCCTTCGCGCGCTGCCGGAAGGTCCCCAGAGAGTGAAGCGGGCGGACCGGCCGAGCCGGCGCCTTCCATTCGGGACGGCAATGGCGGCAGAGCGTGATGCGAATATATGAGCTGCTTTCACCATGATTGATCTGGGCGTCAACATCGACCACGTCGCAACCCTGCGCCAACAGCGCCACGTTTCCTACCCCGATCCGGTCCGGGCCGCGTTGATCGCGGAGGACGCGGGCGCCGACCTGATTACCCTGCATTTGCGCGAGGACCGGCGGCACATCCAGGATGCCGACGTCGAAGCCTTGCGCGGCAAGCTGCGCACTCGCATGAATCTCGAATGCGCGATCACGCCCGAGATGCTGGAGATCGCCTGTCGCATCCGGCCGCACGATGTCTGTCTCGTGCCCGAAAAGCGGCAAGAGTTGACCACAGAGGGTGGGCTGGACGTGTTGAACCACTTCGAGGAAGTGCGCACGGCCGTGTCGCGGCTCCACGATGCGGGCGTGCGCGTGTCGCTCTTCATCGATCCGGAGGCCGCGCAGATCGAAGCGGCCGCGCGCACGGGGGCGACGGTCATCGAATTGCATACCGGCGCATACGCCGAGGCCGCGGCCGAGGCGGCCGCGGCGGAGCTTGCGCGCATACGGGAGGCCGTTGCCGAAGGGCTGAGGCAGGGGTTGCGCGTGAATGCCGGCCATGGGTTGCATTACGAAAACGTGCAACCGGTGGCGGCGCTCGAGGGCATTGCCGAGCTCAACATCGGTCACGCCATCATCGCCCAGGCCGTATTCTGCGGGCTGGAAACCGCGGTGCGGGACATGAAGGCCTTGATGATCGCTGCGCGGAGCAAGGCCCAGCAAGGCGCCACGTCGAGGCCGGTGCGTTGACGCTGCACGCCTCTTCCGCCGTGCCGGCTGCGATCGCCGGAGTGGGCATCGATTTGCTCCGCGTCGAGCGCATCGAGCGCGCGCTGGCCCGCCATGGCGACCGTTTTGCCCAGAAGGTGTTGGGAGGGGAAGAATATGCCAAGTTCCTCGCCCGCCGAAGCCGGGATCCGCGGCGCGGGGTGCGGTTCCTTGCGACGCGCTTTGCCGCCAAGGAGGCGTTTTCCAAGGCGATCGGGCTCGGCATGCGCATGCCCATGAGCTGGCGGCGCATGCAGGCCTTGAACGCGCCGGGCGGTCGCCCCGTCGTCGTGTTGGCCGAGCCGCTCAAGTCCTGGTATGAGGCGCGTTTCGGCGCCGCCCATGTGTCGTTGACGGACGAGCATGACATGGTCGCGGCCTACGTGATCGTCGAAACTCGCCGTACACCGTGATATCCCAGATGACCAAGATAACGAAACCCTCGCCTCCATCCAGCCGTACCCGGCTTCCTCCCGGCCCCGTCATGGTAGACGTGGCCGGTACCGCATTGACCAAGGCCGAAACGCGGCGCTTGCGCCATCCCATGGTGGGCGGGGTGATTTTGTTCGCCCGTAATTTCCACAGCCGCGAGCAACTGAGCGAACTGACTGCGGCCATTCATGCGGTGCGCCGCGAGCCTCTCCTGATTGCGGTGGACCACGAAGGAGGCCGGGTGCAGCGATTCCGCAGCGACGGTTTCACGAAGCTGCCGGCGATGCGGACCTTGGGCCGTCTCTGGGAGCGCGATCCGCTCGCCGCCATGCAGGCTGCCACCGATGTGGGGTGCGTGTTGGCCGGCGAGCTGCGCGCCTGCGGCGTGGACCTTAGTTTCACGCCCGTGCTGGACCTGGATTTCGGAGAAAGCCGCGTCATCCGGGATCGTGCATTTCACCGGGATCCGCGCGTGGTGGCCATGCTGGCGCGCGCCTTGGTCCAGGGAATGGCGACGGCAGGCATGGCGGCCTGCGGCAAGCATTTCCCCGGGCATGGTTACGCCGCAGCCGACTCTCACTTTGAGATTCCCGTCGACGAGCGCACGCTGGACGAGGTGCTGAACGAGGATGCGATGCCATATCAGTGGCTGGGCGACGCGATCCTGGGCGCGGTCATGCCCGCGCATGTGATTTATCCGAAGGTGGACAAGGCGCCTGCGGGATTCTCGCGCAAATGGGTAGGCTCCGTGCTGCGCAAACGGCTGGGCTATGGTGGCGCGGTTTTCTCGGACGACCTCTCCATGGAAGGAGCAGCCGTTGCGGGAGACATCCACGGACGCGCGCTTGCCGCGCTGCGGGCGGGCTGCGACATGGTGCTCGTGTGCAATCATCCCGATTGGGCGGACGACCTGCTCGCGCGCCTGGACTGGACGATGGACGAAACTTCCGTAGAGCGCATCCGTTCGCTCAGGCCTAGATTCGCTGCGCCGACATGGGGCGCTTTGCAGAACGATCCCCGCTACAGGAAGTCCCGTAAGGTCGTCCGGGAACTGGTGCGCGGCGAAATAGCGAGCTGAGGGAAATCATCGTCATGGCCAGGAGCAGGAAGAACCCGGCCACGGGGCAATCCGACGCGCAGGCGGTACAACAGTTCGACCAGGCGCCGCCGGCGGATGCGCGGACGCCGGCCCGCGAGCGTGACGAGCCGGGCACCGGCGCGGAATTCGACATCAAGGCGTTTCTCGCCCAACTGCCGCACTTGCCCGGCGTCTATCGCCACATCAATGCCGAGGGCGAGGTCATGTACGTCGGCAAGGCGCGCGACTTGAAGCGACGCGTCTCGTCGTATTTCCAGAAGCAGGTGAGCAGTCCCCGCATCGCCCACATGCTGGCGCGCGTGGCACGCGTGGAAGTGACGGTCACCCGCTCCGAGGCCGAAGCGCTGCTGCTCGAAAACAATCTCATCAAGTCGCTGGCGCCGCGCTACAACATCTTGTTCCGGGACGACAAGTCCTATCCGTACCTGAAGGTCAGCGGGCACGCGTTCCCGCGCATTGCCTATTACCGCGGCGCGACCGATCGCGCCAATCAGTACTTCGGGCCATTTCCCAACGTGTGGGCGGTGCGCGAGAGCATACAGGTCCTGCAGAAGGTTTTCCGCCTGCGTACTTGCGAGGACACGGTTTTCGCCAATCGCTCGCGCCCATGCCTGCTTTACCAGATCCATCGCTGTTCGGGGCCGTGCGTAGGCCTGATTTCGCAGGAAGACTACGGCCGCGACGTCGAACGCGCCACGCAGTTTCTGCGCGGCCAGACCCAGGCGGTCCTGAAAGACATCGAAACGCGCATGTTCGCCGCGTCGGCGGAAATGCGCTTCGAGGAAGCGGCCGTGCTGCGCGATCAACTGTCGGCGCTTTCCCGCGTCCTGCACCAGCAGACGATGGAAGGCGGCAGCGGGGATACGGACGTGATTGCCGTCGCCATGCAGGGGGGCAAAGCGTGCGTGAACCTGGCGATGATACGCGGCGGCCGGCACCTGGGCGACAAGGCTTTTTTCCCCGCGCACACCGACGGCGATTCGCCGGCCGACGTGCTGGAGGCTTTCATGTCCCAGCATTACATCGATCGCGCGCTGCCTGGGACCATCGTGGTGTCGCATGCGCTGCCCGATCCGGACTTGGTCGACATGCTGGCCGAACAGGCCGGGTCCAAAGTCAATCTCGTCAAGCAACCCCAGGGCGTGCGCAAGAGCTGGCTGGAGCAGGCGAGGAAGAACGCGGAGCTGGCGTTGGCGAGGGTGCTCGCCGAAGCCGGATCGCAGCAGGCCCGCACGCGGGCGTTGGCCCAGGTGCTGGGGATAGAAGGCGACGAGGCTGCGCTCGAGAGCCTGCGGATCGAATGTTTCGACATCAGCCATACGGCTGGCGAGGCCACCCAAGCCTCCTGCGTGGTCTATCACCATCACGCCATGCAGCCCAAGGAGTACCGTCGCTACAATATCGATGACATCACGGGCGGCGACGACTATGCAGCCATGCGCCAGGTGCTGACGCGCCGCTACGAAAAAATCGCCGACGGCGACGGCATCATGCCCGACGTCGTGCTGATCGACGGCGGCAAGGGCCAAGTAGAGGTGGCGCGCCAGGTTTTCGCGGAATTGGGCCTCGACATCGGTCTTCTGGTCGGCGTCGCGAAAGGCGAGGGGCGCAAGGTGGGCCTGGAGACGCTTGTCTTCGCGGACGGCAGGGAACCCCTGGCCCTTGGCGGCGAGTCGGCGGCCTTGATGCTCGTCGCCCAGATCCGCGACGAGGCCCACCGATTCGCCATCACTGGCATGCGGGCGCGGCGCGCGAAGGCGCGTAACGTATCTCGCTTGGAAGAGATCGAGGGCGTGGGCGCCAAACGCAGGCAACGGCTGCTAGCGCGCTTCGGTGGACTGCGCGGCGTCATGGCGGCCAGCGTCGAGGACCTCGCTTCCGTCGAAGGCATTTCACTTGAACTGGCCGACCGGATCTATCGGCAGCTGCATTGAGAACTTTTCCCCAGAGCCTGTTAGCATTCGACCATGCCTCCTCTGAATCTGCCGATAATCCTGACTTGGTTGCGGATCGCCATGATTCCGCTGATCGTCAGCGTGTATTACGTACCGGAGCACGTCTTCTCCTTGGTTGTACGCGATGCGCTGGCAACGGGCATGTTCATCTTCGCCGCATTGACGGATTGGCTCGACGGCTGGCTCGCCCGGCGGCTGAACCAGACTTCTTCGTTCGGCGCCTTTCTCGATCCCGTCGCTGACAAACTCATGGTGAGCGCTGCACTACTGGTGCTCTTGAACTTGGGGCGGATCGACGCGATGGTTGCCCTCATCATCATCGGCCGCGAAATCACGATCTCCGCGTTGCGCGAGTGGATGGCCAAACTCGGTGCCAGCACGAGCGTGGCTGTACATTGGCTCGGCAAATTCAAGACGGCGGCGCAGATGACCGCCATACCATGCTTGTTATACGGCCGTTCTGTGCTTGGCATCGATCTTTCGTGGTGGGGATCTCGCTTGATCGAGATCGCTGCGGTGCTGACGGTCTGGTCGATGATGTATTACCTACAGCGTGCATGGCCCGTCATCAGGAAATCAACCTAGGCGGACCAAGGGCATGCGGCAGTAAAAAAGGGAGACGACGTGCAGCAGGTGTTGGTTGCGCCAGGCTTGAGATTTGCCCGGCGCAGGCAAGATTGGAAAGTCATCGGGCTGGTGGGCGTTGCCCATGCGAGTTCCCATTTCTTCCAATTGGTGATCCCGTCGCTATTCGTGCCTCTGGCGGCGGAGTTCGGCTATAGCTATGCCGAGTTGGGCGTACTCGTCGCGGTCTTCTATGCCATGTCCGGCATCGGGCAGGCCTGTTCCGGCTTCGTCGTGGACCGGGCCGGTGCGCGTCCGGTGCTCTGGTTCGGATTGTCGTGTTTCGTCGTTGCCGGCGTGATGTTGGGCGTCGCCCCCGGCTACGCCTGGTTGCTGGCGGCGGCTGTCGTGGCCGGCGTGGGCAATTCCGTTTTCCACCCTGTGGATTTCTCCATCCTGAATCAGCGCGTCAGCGCGCCGCGGCTCGGCCATGCGTTCAGCGCGCACGGCATTACCGGCAATCTCGGCTGGGCCGCGACGCCGGTATTCATGACCAGCCTCACCCATCTCTTCAACTGGCGCGTGGCCGCGTTCGGCGCGAGCCTCGCGCTGGGGGTGGTGCTCGCCTTGACCATCCTGGGAAGGCGTTTGTTGGCCGTGGGCATCGTCCGCAAGCTGAAAGGCGCCGCGCGGAACGCCGGAGCAGGCAACCCCGGCAGTGCTTCGCCGCTGCGCCTGCTCGCCAATCCGGTGGTATGGGGCGCCTTTCTGTTCTTCACGTTTTCGTCGATCGCGATCTCCGCAGTCCAGAACTACACCTTGCCCATTTTGACGGCAACCTACGACATCTCGAGCGTGGCGGCCAGTACGGCGTTGTCAGGGTATATGGTGGCAGGCGCGATAGGGATGGTGATGGGCGGCTTCCTGGTCTCGAGCAGCCCGCACAGCGAGCGCATCGTGGGCATGTCCTTTATCGCCGCGGGGTTTTTATTGGCAGTCCTTGCGATGGGATGGCTCCCCGCCGCCGCGGCCGTGCCCGGCGTGGCCTTGGCCGGGTTGTGCGCCGGCGTGGCGGGCCCGTCCCGCGACATGCTGGTGCGCCGCGTGACGCCGCGCGGTTCCACGGGCTCCGTTTACGGGCTGGTGTATTCCGGCATGGATACCGGGTCCGCGGTGGCCCCGCTGGCGTTTGGCGTCCTGCTCGATGCCGGGTTACGCCAGGGGCCTTACCTCGGGGCATGCCTCGCATTCTTGCTATCGGCGGGGTTTGCGGCCTTGATCGCCGCCCGTGCGCGCCGAGCGCACTGACCCGCCGCGCCGGCATCCGTGAATCGGGGCTATAGTGGTTCCACGGTGCCGGGTTATTCCGCATCCGTCGCGGTGGAACGCGTCTTTCAACCTGTCATAATCACAATATCGTGACAATCTTTTCGTTTCGATAACATTTGTTTTGAATTTGCCCCTTTGCTTTGCGCGAATAAAGACGTATTTAAATCACGTTAGAAAGGATGGGGGCTGCTTGCCTGCGGCGCGACCTGCTCATTGGAGCTCGAGGTGTCGAAAGACTGGTGGCGGATAGGCTGGTTGGCCATCTCGATCTTCATTGGGCAACACCTCGGAAGCTATGCAATCGTCGCTGTCTTTGTATCTATTGGGCCCGTTAGTGATGGAAAGCGCTCGGGGGCCGCTTTCCATACGCTACAACAAGGCGCGAGCATTGCTGGCGTATCTGGCCATCGAGAGTGGATTCCACACGCGTGAGTCCCTCGCTTTCCTGCTATGGCCGGACGCCTCCGCACAGGCGGGGCGTGAAAACTTGCGCCGCATGCTGTTCCAGTTGAAGGACGCCTTGAGCGCCGACCTCATGGAAAGCAATCGAGAGGTCCTGCGGCTGCGAGCGGAAAACGGCCTGTGGACCGACGTGGCCGCATTTACGGGCGTACTCGATGCGGAACAACGCACGGCGGCCGCCGGCGCGCCTGTCAATTGCGAACGCGTGGCGTACGCAGTCTCGCTGTATCGCGGCGAATTCCTGCAAGGACTCGAACTCGACGATGCGCCCGAGTTCTGCGATTGGGTGGCACTGCAGCGCCACCAATACCAGCAGCGCTATCTGCAGGCTCTCGGCATGCTGGTGGATGCGTACGAACAGGAAGGCAATCTCGCGGCTGCCATCGAGCGCGCCCAGCAATGGACCGTGCTGGCACCGCTGGACAACGCTGCATGGCACAGGCTACTGCGTTTGTTGATCGATACCGACCAGCTCGAACGCGCCCGGCAGGAATTTCAACGCTACCGGCAAGTGCTGGACACGGAGCTGGGCGCCCCGCCGGATGCAAAGATTGCCCGCTTGCTGGATGCTGCTGCAGCCCAGCATGGCGTGCCTGCCTCGAGGCGGGCGGGCTCGGGCGAGCGCCGCCAGCTCACGGCTTTGTCGTGTGAATTCTATGTCACGGGCGAGCCGGAAGACGTCGCCGAGACCCTGTTGGAACTCATCGCGCGCTGCGAATCGGTGCTGCGCGGGGTCGGCGGTCACGTCACGCGCACCCCCGGGGGCTTGGTCACCTATTTCGGCTATCCGGTGGCGCAGGAAGACGCGGCCCGCCGGGCGGTGACGGGCGCGCTGGCTTGCCGGCAGGCGCTTGGGGAGTTGCAGGCGTCTGGCGCCTTGGCCGGGCCCTTGCCGGTGCAGATCGGCCTGGGCGTGCACACGGGCATGGTGCTGAGTTCTGTCGATGACGACATACCCGATGCCGGCGGCAGGGTTGCCCGCTTGGCTTTGCTGTTGGGGGCGATGTCGGGCGCATCCGGCGTCGTGGTGAGCGAAACGATCTTGCGACGCCTGGGTCCCGCCTTCTGCGCCGAAGCCATCGGAGAACTGGACGACCGCGCCGGCGGGTTGAAGATGCAGGCCTTCCTGGTGAACGCGGCGACCGTGCAGGAGCGCGCAGACTGCGAGCGCGTGTTGTGTGGGCGCGAGCGAGAGCTCGCCGTCCTCGGCGAGATTCGACGCAAGCGCCCGGGGCGAGCTTGCCTGGTGCGGGGAGAGGCAGGCCTGGGCAAGTCCTTCCTCGTCGAGCATTTCTGTGCCGAGAATAAGCTCGAGCGGGTCGTGCTGCGTTGCGTGTCCGAATTGCGGCAAATGCCGCTGCATCCTTTCGTCGCCTGGATGCGGGCGCTGCGCGAGAAGTATGGAAGCGGGCCTTCCCAGCTTACGGGCGAAGTCGCGCGCCTTTTGGAGGCCATCGAACAGCGGATGTTGCCCGGCGAGCATCCCGCCTGGGGCGTGGCGCGGTTCCGCGGACGCGAAGAGCTGGGCTCTTTGTTCCATGACTTGCTGGCCTTGCTCGTTCCTCCCGGTGGCGTGATTTATTTCGATGACGTGCACTGGGCCGACCCGTCTACCCGAGAGGTGCTTGCGCTGCTCGTGGAGCGGCCATTGCCGCGTCGCATGCTGGTTATTACGGCGCGTCCGGAATTCGTGCCGCCGTGGAAGCGTACGGCGGCGGTGGAGGTGCTCGAACTTCAACCGCTGGACGACTTGGCCATCGTGGACCTGGTCCATTCCATCGTGCAAGACCAGCGAGTCGATGCCGAGATGCTGCGCGAAATCGTCAAGCTCTCGGAAGGCATTCCGCTCTATGCCGAGGAGCTGACGCGGGATCTGTTGGCGGGCGATCGCGAATCGGGCGGGCCGCATGTCCTGCCCGGGTCTTTGCACGACCTGCTGATGGCCCGCATCGACAGCGTAGGGCGGGCACGCCGCGTGGCGCAATTCGCTGCCGTGGTAGGGGGTGAGTTCACGCTGGACTTGCTGGCAGAAGCCATGGGCGAGCCGCGGGCGAAACTGGCCGAGGCCATTGCAGTCATGCTCCGGCAGAACATCGTCGTGCGCCGCGGCGACCAAACCTATGCATTCCGGCACGCATTGCTGCGCGAGGCTGCCTACCAGTCGCAGACTCGTTCCGCGCGCGCACAGGCCCATGCAAGGCTGGCCCATGTGCTCGAGGCAAGTGAGGGCGACCGCAATCCGGCAGTCCTTGCCTGGCATTATGCCGGCGCGGGCAACCGTCCCGCGGCGGTGAAGAATCTCCTGGATGCGGCGCGCCATGCCGCAGCGCAGTGCGCCTATCGGGAGGCCGTGGGTTATTACCGTAGTGCGCTGGAATGGTTCGAGCGCGAGGGCGATGGTATCGACGCCATCATGGAAGAGCTCTGCATACGCATGGAGCTCGGCATCCAGTTGAGTGCGCTGTACGGGTTCGGATCCGAGCAGGCGGTCGATTCCTTCCGCACGGCGCTCACCCTGGCCAAACCGCTGGGCGATGATCCCAGGCTATTCCCGATTTACTGGGGGCTGTGGACGAGCTCGAGTTCCTGGGCCAATTTCTCGATGACGATGGCGCTTGCCGAGACCCTGTTGCGCATGGCCGAAAGTGCCGGCGACGCGCACTTGCTGTCTTATGCGCACTATGCGCGGGGCTATAGCCACTTCTTCCTGGGCAATTTCGCTGATGCGGTGGCATGCCTGGAAGCTGCCGTGCGGGTCTACCAGCCGCCGCAGCGCCCGGGGATGATGCTCGGACAGGACGCGAAAGTGACGAGCTTGGGGTTGCTCTCGCTTGCCTATTGGTACGTCGGGCGGTTTGACGATGCACTGCGGGCTTCTCGCGAATCGTTGGTGCGCGCGCGAGAAGCCGGACATCGGTATTCGCTGCTCTACGCCCTGGTGCTGGCCACCGATCTGCAGCGTCTGAACCGGAACATCGACCAGATGGCCGTCTTCTCTGACGAGGCCTTGCAAGTGGCCCGCGAAATGGATGCGCCGATGCTGACACTGTGCGCGGAAACGACCGCGGCCTGGGTGGATGTCGCACGCGGCCGGGTCGATAAGCTGGACTATATCGCCGCCTGCATCGAGCGCCTGCAGGACATCATGAAAGGGTTGACGCTTTTCCTGATCTCGCGCTGGGCCGATGCCTGCGAGATGGCGCAAGATGCGGAGCGGGGCTTGCATGCGACGGAGCAGGGGTTGAAGGAAGTCGAGAGCGCCAATGCCCGGTTCGTGCAATCCGAGTTTGAGCGCATCAAGGGCGAACTGCTGTTCGTGCAGGGCAAGCCCGTCGATGTCTTCCTGCCCTGGCTCGACAGGGCGCTCGATACCGCCTGCTCCCTGGATTCCCCGCCGCTCGTGTTGCGGGCGCTGGCGAGCCGCATGCGTTTCGGCAAGCGCCGACCCTGCGCCGCGCAGCTGGCGCTCATGGCCAACATGCTGGCGCGCGTGCAAGGAGGCGATGGCCTGCCCGAGGTCCGGGCTGCCCAGGATCTCCTCGGCCGCTACCAAGCCGTCCCGTCCATCAAGCCCTGACCGCCCGCCGCCTCGTCCCCATGCACCAAGGCGGTACCGGCGTGCGTGCTCCATGCTGGTGCCATGGGCCTCGAAACGGCTTCACTTCGGTGCCTGCATCGACCTTGTGCGTCGTTTCACGCATGGCACAGCGATTGCTAAATCCTCTTCCGTGGGCCTGGCAACAGGCCGTTCATCTCAGCCGGAAGAGGTCATGTTCCACACCGTTCTCATTGCCAATCGCGGCGAGATCGCCGTACGCATCATCCGTACTTTGTCCCGCATGGGCATCCGAAGCGTCGCTGTTTACTCAGAAGCGGATCGCGACAGTGCCCATGTCCGGTTGGCAGACGAAGCGGTGGCGATCGGCAAGGCGGCGCCTTCGGAAAGCTATCTGTGCGGAGACCGGATCATCGAGGCGGCGCTTCGCACCGGTGCCCAGGCCATTATTCCCGGCTACGGTTTTCTCTCCGAGAATGCGGATTTCGCTGAGGCATGCGAGGCGGCTGGGTTGAGCTTCGTCGGGCCGACCGCGCAGCAGATGCGCGACTTCGGTTTGAAGCATGCGGCGCGCGAGCTCGCGCACCGCGCAGGCGTGCCGCTCGCGCCGGGCTCCGGATTGCTGGCCGACCTGGAGGAAGCCCGGCAGTGGGCGGCGCGCATAGGTTATCCCGTGATGCTCAAGAGCACCGCGGGCGGCGGCGGCATAGGCTTGATGCGATGCCAGGACGAAGCGGAGCTGGTGGCCGCATTCGAGTCGGTGCAGCGGCTGGGCAAGAATTTTTTCAGCGACGCTGGCGTGTTCGTCGAGCGTTTCGTCGACCAGGCGCGCCACGTCGAAGTACAGATTTTCGGCGATGGCCGTGGCCGGGTCGCCGTGCTGGGGGAGCGCGATTGCTCCATCCAACGCCGGAACCAGAAGGTCATCGAAGAAACGCCTGCTCCGGGTCTGCCGGTCGCAACGCGCGAGCGGTTGCTGGAAGCGGCACGCCGCTTGGGGCAGTCCGTGAACTATCGCTCGGCGGGGACCGTGGAGTTCATCTACGACGCCGGGCGTGACGAATTCTATTTCCTCGAGGTCAATACCCGCCTGCAGGTCGAACATGGCATTACGGAAGCCGTGACGGGCGTGGACTTGGTCGAGTGGATGGTACGCACCGCTGCCGGCGAACCGCCCGATCTCGACCAGCCGTATCTCGCCGCGGGGGCGGCCATCGAAGTCCGGCTGTATGCGGAAGACCCGCTCAAGGGGTTCCAGCCCTCGCCGGGCGTACTGACGGAAGTGGCATTCCCCGCCGACGTACGGGTGGACGGCTGGGTCGATACCGGAACCGAGGTCTCGCCGCATTACGATCCGATGCTCGCCAAGCTCATCGTACACGGCAGCGATCGCGCGCAGGCCATTGCCCGGTTGCAGTCCGCGCTTTCGGCCACGCGGTTGGGCGGGATTTCAACCAATCTCGAATACCTGCGCCAAGTCGCGGCCAGCGCGGAGTTCCAGGACGGGCGCTTGTCCACGCGTTTCTTGGAAGGCTTCGTTTTTCCCGCGCCGACCATCGAGGTCCTGGAGCCGGGTACCTATACCACCGTGCAGGATTATCCAGGGCGCGTCGGCTATTGGGACATCGGCGTACCCCCTTCCGGGCCCATGGACGATTGGGCGTTCCGCCTGGCCAACCGCATCGTCGGCAACCACGCATCCGCGGCCGCGCTGGAGTGCACGGTCATCGGGCCGAGCATGAAGCTCCACAGCGCTACCGTTGTCGCGCTGACCGGGGCGCCGTCCGACGCCACGCTAGACGGCGTGCCGGTGCCGTTCTGGCAGCCGGTGCAGGTGGCCGCAGGCCAGGTGCTGAAGGTCGGCCGCGTCTCGAGCGGCTGCCGTACCTATGTCGCGGTTCGCAACGGCATCGACGTTCCCGATTATCTCGGCAGCAAGTCGACTTTTGCACTGGGGCAGTTTGGCGGACATGCCGGCCGACCGCTGCGCAGTGCGGACATGCTCACCATCGCCAACCCGGCGCTGGCAGGCAGCACGACGCCGCCTCCCGTTGCCGAGCCAGCACCATTGCCTGCATCCCTGGTGCCGGCTTACGGAACGCGGTGGGAGATCGGTGTGCTCTACGGCCCGCACGGCGCGCCGGATTTCTTTACCGAGGAATCCATCGCCGGCTTTTTTGCGGCCGACTGGGAGGTGCACTACAACTCCAACCGGCTCGGCATTCGGCTGATCGGCCCCAAGCCCACGTGGACGCGCACGGACGGTGGCGAGGCCGGGCTGCACCCGTCCAATATCCATGATTGCGAATACGCCATCGGCAGCGTCAACTTTACGGGCGATATGCCGGTCATCCTCACCCGCGATGGGCCGAGCCTGGGCGGTTTCGTCTGTCCGGTCACGATCGTCAAGGGCGAATTGTGGAAGGTCGGCCAGGTCAAGCCGGGCGACAAAATTCGTTTCGTGCCGATCTCATTCGAGCAGGCGCTGGAGTTGGAGCGCACTCAGGATCGCATCGTCGAGACGCTGGAAGACCTGCCGTTGCCCCCGTTGACCGCGGTCCATGCGCCGCTCACGCCGGTGCGGGGTACGCCTGCGTCGCCAACCATCCTGGCGGAGGTCGCCGGCGATGGTGCCACGCCCAAGGCCGTCTATCGGCAGGCCGGCGACAAATACGTGTTGATCGAGTACGGGGAGAACGTGCTCGACTTGAACCTGCGCTTCCGTGTCCACGCGCTGATGGAGGCCTTGCGCGCCGATCCCATACCGGGCGTGCTGGAAATGTCTCCGGGCGTGCGTTCGCTGCAGATCCATTACGACAGCCGCATCATCCACCAGCGCGACTTGATCGAAGGCTTGCTCGCGCGCGAGGCCAGCCTGCCGGCCGTCGAGGACATGAAGGTGCGCAGCCGCATCGTGCATCTGCCGCTGGCATTCGAAGACAGCGCCACGCTGGACGCCGTGGCGCGCTATCGCCAGTCGGTACGGGACACGGCGCCGTGGCTGCCCAGCAATACCGAGTTCATCCGCCGCATCAACGGCCTGTCGTCGGTCGAGGAGGTGCGCGACATCGTCTACGCCGCCAGTTACATGGTGCTGGGCCTGGGCGACGTCTACCTGGGAGCACCCTGCGCCGTTCCCATCGATCCGCGCCATCGGCTGCTCACGTCCAAGTACAACCCCGCGCGCACGTATACGGCCGAGGGCACGGTCGGCATAGGCGGCGTCTACATGTGCATTTACGGCATGGACTCGCCGGGAGGCTATCAACTGGTCGGCAGGACGCTGCCGATCTGGAACAAGTTCCTGAAGAACAAAGTGTTCATCGACGGCCAGCCGTGGCTCTTGAAGTTCTTCGACCAGGTACGTTTCTACCCCGTCGATGAGCCCACGCTTGATCGCATGCGGGAGGATTTCCGCGCCGGCCGCACGTCGGTGGAGATCACCGAGGAACTGTTCGACCTGCGCGAGTACAACGCGTTCTTGAAGTCCATCGAACCCGAGCTGGCGGACTTCCGGGCGCGCCAGAAGCAGGCCTTCGAGGCCGAAGTCGCGCGCTGGCAGGCCGAGGATGAAGCCGCGCAGGCGGAAACGGCAGCCGCGGGGCCGCTCGAGGTCGAGCTGGCCGAGCCCGATGCCCACGTGGTGTCGGCAGACATCAGCGGCAACGTTTGGAAACTGCTGGCCGAGCCAGGCAGCGTCGTGAAGGCCGGCGATCCGTTGCTCATTCTCGAGGCCATGAAGATGGAGTTCCACATTTCGGCGCCTCGCGACGGCGTCGTGTCGACCTTTCACTGCAGGACGGGCATGTTGATCAACGCCGGGGATCCCCTGGTGTCGCTCAAGCCTGCCGCCTGATTTTTCAGCCACTGCACCACCCGAGGAAAGCAAATGAACAGACGCGAGGTTCTCAAACTGGGTTCGTTGGCAGGCGCCATGTCGCTGGCGGGCGTATCGATGCGTGCCTGGGCGCAGGACAAATCGCCCATCAAGGTCGGCATACTGCATTCCTTGTCTGGCACGATGGCGATCTCGGAAACGTCGCTCAAGGACGTGGCGCTGATGACCATCGACGAGATCAATCGGTCGGGCGGCGTGCTGGGGCGCAAGATCGCGCCCGTGGTGGTGGATCCTGCCTCGAACTGGCCTTTGTTCGCCGAGCGTGCGCGCCAGCTGCTGACGCAAGACAAGGTCGCGGCAGTCTTTGGCTGCTGGACCTCGGTCTCGCGCAAGTCGGTGCTGCCGGTGTTCGAGGAGCTCAACGGATTGCTTTTCTACCCGGTACAGTACGAAGGCGAGGAAATGTCCCGCAACGTCTTCTATACCGGAGCCGCACCCAACCAGCAGGCCATTCCCGCGGTGGAGTACCTGTTGAGCCAGGAAGGCGGTGGCGCCAAGCGCATCTTCCTGCTCGGCACCGACTACGTCTACCCGCGCACGACCAATCGCATCTTGCGTGCTTTCCTGTTGAGCAAGGGCATCAAGGAATCGGACATCGAAGAGGTGTACACGCCGTTCGGCCATAGCGATTACCAAACCATCGTTGCCAATATCAAGCGTTTCGCGCAGGGCGGCAAGACGGCGGTGGTGTCGACCATCAACGGCGATTCGAACGTGCCGTTCTATAAAGAGCTCGGCAACCAAGGCCTGAAGGCCTCTGACGTACCCGTGATCGCGTTCTCGGTTGGCGAAGAGGAGCTGCGGGGCATCGACACCAAGCCTTTGGTCGGGCATTTGGCGGCATGGAACTACTTCATGTCGGTGCGCAATCCCACCAATGACAAGTTCAAGAAGCAATGGGCCGAATGGGCCAAGTCACAGAAGCTTCCAGGCGCCGACAAGGCGGTGACCAATGATCCGATGGAAGCGACCTACGTCGGGCTGCACATGTGGAAGCAGGCCGTGGAGAAGGCGGGAAGCACCGATGTCGATAAAGTCCGCGCCGCGATGATCGGCCAGAAGTTCGTTGCCCCGAGCGGCTTCACGCTGACGATGGACGGTAACCATCACCTGCACAAGCCTGTCATGATCGGCGAGGTCCGCGCGGACGGGCAGTTCAACGTCGTCTGGCGCACCAAGGGGCCCATCCGCGCACAGCCGTGGAGTCCGTATATCGAAGGCAACAAGGGCAAGCCGGATGTCGTGTCCCTGCACGAAGATCTCCGTGCGCGAGTTGCGTGAATGCGTATCCCGGCTCTCCGGTGGCTGGTGTGCGGCCTGTTGTGCTGGCACGCCGGCGCGGCTGCTCTGACGGCGGAAGACCTCCAGGCCCTGGCCGGGGACGACTACGCGTCCAAGGAGCAAGCGCTGGGCGCGTTGGCGACCGACCCGGATCCCCGCGCGGCTGCATTGCTGCAAGCCTTGTCTGATGGGGACGCGGCGGTCGATGCAGCCGGGCGCATCATCATCGGCTCGGGCGCGGCCAGCGCCGACACGCTGGCCGGGATGCCGGTCTCCGAGGGGGAAGCGGCGGCCGCCGAGCCGATCATGCTGAACAACCGCTTGCGCAGTTTGGTCGAGCGGGGCATCGCGGCGCGCCGCCTGTTTGATCAGGACCTGGCCCAGCGCCGCGCGGCCGCCGAGGCGCTCTTGGCCAATCCCGATGCTCGATTCCGGCCCCTGGTCGAGCGGGCGCGGATGACCGAGGCTGATCCGGACATCAAGTCCCGGCTGGACGCCCTGTGGGCGATGTCTGCGCTGAATGATCCGGATCCCGAAGTGCAGCTGGCCGCCATCGACCTGGTCGTCGCCCGCCGGCAGCCCGAGCTGCGTGACCTCCTCCGGCCGTTGGCAGAGCCGTCCGGGGGGCACGAGACGGACGCCCGAGTCCGCGCCGCCGCGCGCGCGGGCATCGCGTCGCTGGACCGGTGGCAGTGGTGGGGAGACCTGGCGGCGACCCTGTTTTCCGGCCTGAGCCTGGGCAGCGTCTTGTTGTTGGCAGCGCTCGGCCTGGCCATTACGTATGGCCTGATCGGCGTGATCAACATGGCCCATGGGGAGTTCCTCATGCTCGGGGCCTATGCCACCTATGTCGTCCAGCAAGCCGTGCAGCGGTACGCGCCCGGATGGTTCGACTGGTACCCCTTGCTGTCGGTGCCTGCCGCGTTCGCCGTGGCGGCGCTGGCAGGGCTGCTGATCGAACGCCTCGTGCTGCGCCATTTGTACGGCCGCCCGCTAGAGACGCTGTTGACGACCTTCGGGCTGAGCCTGCTGATGATCCAGGCCGTGCGCATGATCTTCGGCGCGCAGAACGTGCAGGTAGCCAACCCGGGCTGGATGACCGGCGGGATCGCGATCTTGCCGGGCCTCATCCTCCCGTACAACCGCCTGATCATCCTTGCTTTCTCGCTTGCCGTCGTTGCACTTGCCTGGGCGGTGCTCAACCGTACCCGGCTCGGGCTATTCGTGCGTGCGGTGACGCAGAACCGCGACATGGCTGCCTGCGTGGGCGTCAAGACGCGCAAGGTCGACAGCTATGCATTTGGGTTCGGCGCGGGGGTTGCCGGCTTGGGGGGCTGTGCGCTCGCCCAGATTGGCAACGTCGGGCCGGACCTCGGGCAGGGATACATCATTGATTCGTTCATGGCCGTGGTCCTCGGTGGCGTGGGCCAACTCGCCGGAACGGTCGTCGGCGCGCTCGGCCTGGGCATGGCCAGCAAATTGATCGAGCCCTTCTGGGGCGCGGTCCTGGCCAAGATCGCAGTGCTGGTGTTGATCGTCCTGTTCATTCAAAAGCGTCCGCAGGGCATCTTTGCCTTGAAAGGGCGCAGCGCGGAGGCATGATGGCGTATCGGCAGGTTCTGGACGAAGCGGCGCCGCAGTGGCAGAAGGATCGCCGGGAGCGCGGCGCGCAGGCGGGTACCCTGCCCGCCGGGAGCGACGGGCCTGCGCGATTCGAGCTGGCGCTGCCGGAGCGGCCGGCCTTGCTCGGGCGCCGCGCCTGGATCGCCTTGGCCGTGCTGGTGGCGGCGGTGGGCGTGGGCGTGCCGCTTTGCGCGCTCGTGCTTCCGGCCGGGCATCCGCTGCATTTGTCGGCCTACGGCATGACGCTCGTGGGCAAGTTGATGTGCTATGCCATTGCTGCGCTGGCCCTCGATCTCGTCTGGGGCTACTGCGGCATCCTCAGCCTGGGGCACGGTTTGTTTTTCGCGCTGGGTGGCTATGCCATGGGCATGTACCTGATGCGCAGCATTGGCCGGGACGGCCACTACCAGAGCGACTTGCCAGACTTCATGGTTTTCCTGGACTGGAAAGAATTGCCCTGGTTCTGGCACGGCACCGAGCATTTCGCCTATGCCCTGTTGCTCGTGATCCTGGTGCCGGCTGCCGTGGCCTGGGTATTCGGATTTTTTGCCTTCCGTTCGCGCGTCAAGGGCGTTTACCTATCCATCATCACGCAAGCCATGACCTTTGCCGCGATGTTGCTCTTTTTCCGCAACGAGACAGGGTTCGGCGGCAACAATGGCTTTACCGACTTCAAGCGCATCCTGGGTTTCGGCATCACGCAGCCTGAGACGCGCACGGTATTGTTCCTGACGACCTTCGCGGCGTTGGTGCTGTCTTTCCTCGCGGCGCGCGCCGTGGTCACCTCCAAGCTGGGGCGCGTGGCGACGGGCATACGCGATGCGGAGTCGCGCCTCATGTTCCTGGGGTACAGCCCACTGGGCTATAAGCTTTTCATCTGGACTTTGTCGGCCGTACTGTGCGGCATCGCCGGGGCGTTGTACGTGCCGCAGGTCGGCATCATCAATCCGAGTGAGATGTCCCCGGTCAATTCCATCGAGATGGCAATCTGGGTTGCCGTGGGCGGCCGAGGCACGTTGTTCGGGCCCATCGTCGGCGCATTCGCGGTCAACGGCGCCAAGAGCGTATTTACGACGCATTTCGCCGAATATTGGCTGTTTTTCCTCGGCGCGATATTCGTGCTGGTGCCGCTATTCCTGCCGCGCGGCATCGTGGGGCTGCTTCGGCGTGGCCGGGCGGGGGATGCCGCATGAGCGCCCGGGCGACTGTCGACGACCTGCAGGCCGGCACGAATGCAAGCGGGTCGGTCACCGGCCTGGGGCATTTGGCGCGTGCCGGGGAGATCGACGTATCCCACGGGCCCATCCTCTACCTAGAGGCTGTTACCGTCATGTTCGACGGCTTCAAGGCCCTCGACGACTTGACGCTTTCGATAGACGAAGGGGAACTCCGCTGCGTGATCGGCCCCAATGGCGCCGGCAAGACCACCATGATGGACGTCGTCACGGGCAAGACCCGGCCCACTTGCGGCAAGGTCTTTCTCGGACAGACCATGGATTTGTCGAAGATGGACGAGCCGTCGATTGCGCGGGCCGGGATCGGGCGCAAGTTTCAAAAGCCCACGGTGTTCAGCCAGCACCCGGTTTGGGAGAACCTCGAGCTGGCGATGAACACGCGCAAGGACTGGTGGGCGTCATTGCGTGCGCGGTTCGATCGCCAGGCGCAGCGGCAGGTCGAAGAGGTGCTGTGCATGCTGCACCTGGAGTCCGAGGCCTATCGCCTGGCGGGCGACCTCTCGCACGGGCAAAAGCAGCGCCTGGAGATCGGCATGCTGCTCATGCAACAACCGCGTCTATTGCTGCTCGACGAGCCCGTGGCGGGCATGACCGATCACGAGACCATGGAGCTGGCCGGACTGCTGGCGCGACTCAAGGGCTCATGTTCCATCGTGGTGGTCGAACATGACATGGATTTCGTCGCGGCGCTGGCCGGCGAGACTGGCCGCGTGACCGTGATGGCCGAGGGCAGGGTACTGGCCGAGGGCACGCTGGCTTCCGTCCGCGCCGACGAAGCCGTCATCGAATCCTATCTCGGGAGATGACGCATGCTGGAAGTCTCGGGCCTCAATCAGTTCTACGGCGGCAGCCACATTCTCCGCAACGTCTCTTTCACCGCAGAGGCGGGGCGGCTGACGGTTCTCCTGGGGCGTAACGGCGTAGGCAAGACGACCCTGCTCAAGACGCTGATGGGCCTGGTGGCGCCGCGCAGCGGGCACATCCGCTGGCACGGGCATGCCGTGGAGGGATTGCCGCCTTACGCCAGAGTGGAGCGCGGGTTCGCCTACGTGCCGCAAGGACGCGAGATTTTTCCCCGCCTGACGGTGGAAGAAAATTTGCTGATCGGGGCGGCCAGCCGCAAGGCGTCGAGGCAGGTGCCGCAGCGGATTTACGATCTTTTCCCGGTGCTCGCCTCGATGAAGCGCCGGCGAGGGGGAGATTTGTCTGGCGGACAGCAGCAGCAATTGGCCATCGGACGCGCGTTGATGAGCGAGCCTTCGCTGCTCATCCTGGATGAACCCACGGAAGGCATCCAGCCGTCCATCATCAAGGATATCGGCCGTGCGCTGCGCAGCTTGGTGGATGAGGAAGGGCTGACCGTACTGCTAGTGGAGCAGTATTACGACTTCGCGGAAGAGCTCGCGGACCATTATTGGGTCATGCGTCGCGGCGAGATCATCGACGGCGGCGAGGCCGCCTTGATGTCCCAGCGCGACGTCAGGAGCATGATCGCGGTCTGACGCGGCGCGGGCGCCGAACGCCAAGCTTCCTGCGCCGCGTTCCCGTGTTCTTATCCGAGGCTTTGCACATAGCGGCGCCAGCCGCCGTATTCGGAGACGTCGCGAGCATCCGCCACGGCCCATGGCTCGCAGACGAACCCGTGGACGAGCGTGCCGTCCTCGAGGGCGACGCTGCCTATGCCCAGTGGCGAGGCAACCTGTTTCAGAAAGGCGCCCACGTGATGTAGCGGAAGGTTCCAGACTTCGACCACGATCGCCGCACCGCCCGGGCCGACGCGCACCAGGCCCGGCTTGGGGGGCGTGGTGCCAGGCAACGCATACAGGCGGTACTCGGGGGCGGTACGAGTTTCGCACAGCTTGCGCGCCCCGAGCTCGGTCAACTGCCAGTTCAGGGGCATGCCGCTCAGGTGGGCGCCGACCACTGCGATGGGCAGGGCGTCTTTCAGGGGGGGAGCGATCTCTCGCGGCGCAGGCAGGGGCGTTCCCAGCGCCCCCTGGGGCAGGCCCGTCGCGTGATGGAAGCGCTGGCCAAGCTGCGCCAGGCGCCAGTCGGATCCGGACGGTCCGATCAGCGTGATGCCGAACGGCAGGCCGTCGGGGCGCATCGCGGCCGGCACGGCGAGTGCCGCCCAGCGCAGCAGGTTGACGAAATTGGTGTAGCGGCCGAGCGTCCGGTTCAGGTCCACGGGATCGGCCAGCATGGCGGCGATCGTGGGCAGCGTGGGAGCAGTCGGGACGGCGAGCACGTCGATGTCGCGCCAGGTCGCCGCCAGCCGCTCGCGTGCTTCGTCCAGCCGGACTTGCATGGCCAGGACGTCGGCCGCACTGTACTTTCGGCCGCCGCCTATGATGGTGCGCACGGGTTCGATGACGGCCTCGGGGCGGGCATCGAAAAAGTCGCGGATCGCTTCATACCGCTCAGCCACCAGCGCGCTTTCGTACAGCCAGGAGGCGACTTCGGCAAGCGGCGCATCATCGATGGGCACGGCGGTGCCGCCCAGCGACTCGAGCCGGCGGCAAGCCGCCTCGTAGGCCTCGGCAGCCAACACGTCCCCGGCGAACTCGGGACGCATCGGCACGCCGAAGCAGAAATTCTCCGGCATCGCGCGCAGGTCTGGCGTGACCGCACCGGTGTCGGCCAGTACGTTGAGCACGTCTACGGCCTCGGCCACGGTGCGGGCAAAGATGCTGACGGTGTCGAAGCTGCGCGAGGCGGGAAACACCCCTTTGGCGCTGAGCAAGCCGATGGAGGGCTTCAGGCCCACGATATTGTTGAAGCCGGCCGGAACCCGACCCGAACCGGCGGTGTCCGTGCCTAGTGCCACGTCGGCCTCGCCGGTGGCCACGGCCCACGCCGAGCCGCTGCTCGAGCCGCCGCTGACGTATTCTGGGCGCAAGGCGTTGGGAACCGCCCCAAAAGGGGAGCGCGTGCCGTTGAGTCCGCACGCGAATTGGTCGAGGTTCGTCTTGCCGACGATGGATGCACCGGCATCGAGCAGTTTTTGCACCACGACGGCGCTCGTCGCGGGCGTATAGGCGAAGTCCGGGCAGGCACAGGTGGTGGGTACCCCGGCCACGTCGATATTGTCCTTGACGGCCACGCGGACGTTGGCGAGCGGCCCCGAGGCTTGGGTTGCGAGAGCGGGGGAGATACGGCGAATCCAGGCTGACATGGCAATCCCTGAGAGAAGACGACCCTGCTCAAGCAAAGGATGTACCACCGCCGCCCGGGCGGAGCCTCCGGAAGGGTGAGACGGGCACGGCGTTTAGCAGGGAAGGCCAGCGACGCGGCGCAGACCCTCCATGTCGACGATCTCGATCTCCTTGCGCCTGATGCGCAGCAGCTCCGCCTTGGTGAAGCGGGAAAACAGGCGGCTGACGGTTTCCAGCGTCAGGCCGAGGAAGTTGCCGATTTCCTGCCGGCTCATCCTCAGCACGAACACCGAGGATGAGTAGCCGCGGGCAGCCAGGCGCTCCGACAGGTTGAGCAGGAACAGGGCCAGGCGTTCCTCCGCCCGCATGGCGCCCAGCGACAGCAGCATCTGTTGGTCGCACTCGATTTCGCGGCTCATCAACCGGATGAGCTGGCGTTGCAACGAAGGCAGGCGATGGGCGACGGACGACAGGTCGCGCACCGGTATGACGCAGACTTCGCTATCTTCCAGGGCAACGGAGGTGGAGGCGTGCCGCGCGCCCGCCAATCCGTCCAAGCCGACGATTTCGCCGGCGAGGTGAAAGCCCGTGATTTGCTGGCGTCCGTCGGCGCGTTCCAGGAAGGTTTTCAACGTGCCGAAGCGGATGCCGTAGACGGCGTCCAAGGTGTCGCCGGTGTGGAAAAGCGCTTGCCCCTTCGGGATCCGGATGCGTTCCTGTACGAGCTCGTCCATCCGGCTCGCATCTTCGGGCTCCATGCCGATGGGCAGGCAGAATTGACCCAGTCCGCAGGTCGAACAACGGACAGCGTCGGCGGTGAGGGGGATGCGCTTGTTCATGGGAGGAATCTTTATAAGCGGGCTAGGCCCCGGGGAGGCGTTCGGCGTATTGCTGCCGCAGCATGTCGATGAAGACCCGTACGCGCAGCGGCAGGTGTTTTCGTTGTGGATAGACGGCATAAATGCCGTTGGGCGGGGCAGCGAAATCGTCGAGCACGGTGACGAGGCGGCCTTGCTTTAGATCGTCCGCGACTTCCCAGAGCGAACGCCACGCCAAACCCAGGCCTGCCAGCGTCCAGGCGTGAAGAACGGCGCCGTCGGTGCATTCTAGCGTGCCATAGACCCGTTGCGGCGTCACCTTCCCGTCGATCGTGAACAGCCAGCCGCGTGTCTGGCTGCCGCTGGCTCCCAGCGACAGGCAGTTGTGCCTGGCCAGGTCCGACGGATGCCGGGGCGTGCCATGGCGCCGCAGGTATGCGGGCGCGGCCACCACCATGCGGCGGTTGTCCGCCAGGCGCACGCTGACCAGGCTGGAGTCGGCTAGATCGCCGATGCGGATGGCACAGTCGTAGCCTTCGTTTACCAGGTCGGCCAGCCGGTCGTTCAGGTCCAGCGTCACTCGGATGCCCGGATGCGCTTCCAGCAGTTGGGGCAGGAGCGGGGCGACGTGGCGCCGCCCGAATCCGGCCGGGGCCGTGACGCGCAGATGCCCCTTGGGGGAGGCACCGCCCGCGGCGACGCCGTTCTCTGCGTTTTCCAGGGCCTGCAGGATTTGCTGGCACTCCTCGTAGAACTCTGCGCCTTCCGGGCTCAAGGAGATCTTGCGCGTGGTGCGTATCAGCAGCTTTACCCCGAGACGGGCTTCGAGCGCGTCGATGCGCCGCCCAATGACCGCTGGCGCGACGCCTTCGCTGCGGGCGGCCGCGGAGAGGCTGCCTCTCGCGACGGCCGAGACGAAGGATTCGATCTGCTTGAAGCGGTCCATGGGAGCAAACGGGTGCCCCCCGGCGCGCGGGGCGCCGCGGCGGTTCGCCGGGCGGGGGGCACAGTCATTTGTGCAAATTAGTAAATAATTTGCAGCTCATTCTAGCCGAATCCTAAACAACTCATGCGCCGTCCGGGCCGCGCAGGTCAGGACCGGCGGCCATGCCGCAAGACGTTGAGCAGGTGGTCGATGTCCAGGGGCTTGGTCAGGTGTATGGCGAAGCCCGCGTCGAGGCTGCGCCGCACGTCGGCCTCCATGCCGTACCCCGTCAGCGCGATCGCCATTTGGTCGGCAGCCGGCGCGTAGTGCCTGAGCACGTCGATGCCGTCGCCGTCAGGCAGGCCCATGTCGCTCACGAGCACGTCGTAGCGCTTGCATTCGATGCGGGCGCGGGCGGCGGCAACGTTCTCCGCGATGTCTATGTGGTACCCGTACTCGGCAAGCAGGAATTGCATGGCCTCGGCGGTGTCGACATTATCTTCCACCAGGAGGATGCTGGGCGGGCGCACCGCGGAAGGCGAGTCGGGGCGTTCTTCGGGTGCGGGCGGGTGCGGCACGCTGCCGGAGGGGTCGTCCAGGGTGAGGGTGAATGTCGAGCCCTTGCCCTGTCCTTCGCTGTGCACGCTCAGCGTGCCGCCGTGGCGTTGCGCGAGCGAGCTGGCGATGGCCAGTCCCAGTCCCAGCCCGCCGCGCGCCCGCGATGAATCTTCATCGCCCTGTTCGAAGGCCTCGAAAATCCGCTTGAGGGCGTCCGGGGGTATGCCGATGCCGGTGTCCGAGACGTCCACGGCGATCTTGCCGGGCGCGGGCTGGTACATGGTGACGCTGATCCGGCCTGCCCGCGGTGTGAATTTGATGGCGTTCTTGAGCAGGTTCCAAATGATTTGCTGCAACCGCGCCGGGTCGGCCTGCACGATGACGGGATAGGGCAGGGGGGTGTAGCGCAGGTCGATGTGCCGCGCCGCGGCTTCCTCGCGGAAAATCTCGACGATGCCGTTGAGGATGGCGACCAGGTCCGTGGGTTCCAGGTGCAGGCTCAGCTTGTCGTTGACGATCTTGGAGATGTCCAGCAGGTCGTCGATGAGCCGCGCTTCGACCTCCACGTTGCGCTTGATCAGTTCGATGCTGCGGCGGCACTCGGGGGGGAGGTCCTGGCGCAGGTCCAGCGCTTGCGCCGCTGCGTAGATGGGGCCGAGCGGCGTGCGCAATTCATGCGACAACACGGCCAGGAAGCGGTCCTTGGCGCGATTGGCGGCTTCGGCCTGTTCTTTTGCCGCTTGCAGTAGGTCAGCCGCGATGCGGCTGTCGGTCATGTCGCGCACGATGCGCGAGTAGCCGCGCACCGCGCCGCCGTTGCCGAAGATGGCAGTCGTCACGACCGAAGCGTAGAAGGTGGCGCCGTTCTTGCGCATCAGCCAACGTTCTTCGGCCAAGCTCGACCCCGAGCTGATTTCCGCCAGCTGCTCGACGAGGGGGCGTTCTTGGGCCTGGCCCGGCTCCGGCGGGAGGTTGAACATGTCGCCGGGCCGTCCGATCACTTCTTCGGCCGGATACCCGAACAACCACTCCGAGGCGCGGTTCCAGCTTTCGATGGTGCCGTCCAGCGCCAGGGTGGCGACGGAGTAGTCCCGCAGCGCGTCGATCAGCTGGCCAAAATAGGTTTCGCTTTCGCGCAGGCGCCGTTCGGCATCGTGGCGGGACTTGCGCTCCCGGGCTTCGTCCAGGGCGCGGCGTACGACGATGGGAAGCCGGTCCAGGCGCTGCTTGAGCACGTAGTCGGTCGCTCCCTCCTTGAGCATGTCCACGGCATGCTCTTCCCCGAGTACGCCGGATACGAAAATGAACGGCAGCGCGGAGGGGTGGCTGCGCGCAATGCGCAACGCCTCGCTGCCGGAGAATCCGGGCATGTGGAAGTCGGACAGGATGAGGTCGAAGCCACCGCTGTCCAAGGCCTTGATGAAGTCGGCCTCGTTATTGACGATGACGCTTTCGACGTCCAGCCCGGCCCGGGCCAGCCGCTCTAGGGTCAATTCCGCATCGTGGGGATCGTCTTCGGCCAGCAGCACTCGCATGACGGGCAAGTTCACTTCGGCAGGCTCCGGGCGTTATTCCTGTGTCAGGTTGCGGGCACGTCGCAAGGATCCCGGAGGCGGTTCATTGAGCACGGCCCAGAATACGCCCAGATCGCTGATTGCGCGCACGAAATCGGGGAAGTCCACGGGCTTGACCACGTAGGCGTTTACGCCCAGGGCATAGGCACGCACCAGGTCGCTTTCCTCGTTGGAGGAAGTCAGCATGACCACCGGCACATTGCGCAGGTCCGCACTGGCCCGGATGAGCCTAAGCAGCTCCAGCCCATCCATCTTGGGCAGTTTCAGGTCGAGGAGAATGACCGCCGGATTGCCCGCCGGACGCTCCTGATAGGGGCCGCACCGGGTGAGATAGTCCAGAGCTTCGGCGCCGTCCCGGGTGATGACGACGTCGTTGGCCAGTTGGCTTTTTTCCAGGGCGATCAGGGTCAGTTCCAGGTCCCGGGGGTTATCTTCGACCAGCAGGATAGGCTTGAGCATCATGATCAGCTTCGCGAGTTCTTATGGCTTGCGGACGGTGCTGCGGCGGCGCCGGAGTCGGCTCCGGGGAGGAACAGGTAAAAGGTCGCGCCCCGGTCCGGGACGCCCTCGGCCCAGACGCGACCGCCGTGCCGTTCCACGATGCGACGGACATTGGCGAGCCCGATGCCGGTGCCTTCGAAATCTTCCATGCGGTGCAGGCGTTGGAATACGCCGAAAAGTTTGCCCGCATATTTCATGTCGAAGCCGACGCCGTTGTCCCGGACGTAGATGACGTGCCCACCGCCCTGCGGATGGGCACCGACCTCGATGACGGCCGGCTCCCGGTCGCGCGTGTATTTGATGGCGTTCGACAACAGGTTGCGCAGCGCCAGGTGGATGTAGCCTGCATCCGCATACACCTCCGGCAGTTCGTGGGACACCCAGTCCACCTCGCGGCCCTGTAGGTCCGGGGCCAATTCCCTGCGGATCTGTTCCATCGTCTGCGTCAGATTGACTTGCGTGGGCTTGAGTGCCGAGCGGCCCATCTGGGAGAAGGTGAGCAGCGCGTCGACCAGGCGCCCGGCAAAGCGTGCGGAGTCACCGATGTTGGCCAGGTAGCGGGAGGCTCGCGCGGACAATTGCGCACCTTCGTACTCCTGGAGCAATTCCGCATAGCCGGCTATATGGCGCAGCGGCGCGCGCAGGTCGTGGGAAACGCTGTACGAAAACGCCTCTAGCTCCTGGTTGGTGCGGCCTAGCTCGTCGGCCAGGCCTGCCAGTTCTTCGGCCTTGCGCAGTACGACGCCGGTGATGGCAGTGCGCAGTTCTGCCGCGCTGTCCAGTTCCCAGGGTTCCCAGGGAAGCGACTGTCCGCGTATCTCCTGCGGCCACGGACGAAAGGTGCGTTCGGTGGCCCTGGCTGCCGCTTCCGCGTCCGGTATGGGCCCGCGCCCGGCCCAGTTGATGCTCCGTATCCACTCGGGCCTGAACCAGAGGACGTAATTGGGATGCAGCTCGGAAATCGAAATGGCGAGCACTCCGCAGGCCTGCTTGCGGACGGACGCGAACTCGGGCGCGACCGCGGGCAGGTCGCGCGTATGGAACAGTCCGGACTTGGCCATGCCCGGGAGCCGGGCGCACAGCGCCAGGATGTCGTCCCGCTCCGGTGTCTGGCCGACGGTCAGGCATTCGCCGCTGTGTACCACGGCGGCCCCCCCGGCCCGGGCGAATTCCAGCAGGGCCTGGGGCACGCTGATGAGGCCGGCCGGGACATTGTCGTGCTCGGCCATGGCGGACAGCAGCATGCCCGTCAGGTGCTGCAGCTCATGACGGCGCGCAGCTTCGCCTTGTGCCCGCCGCGCTTCAATCTGCAGCGACACGATCTGCGCCAGCAGGTTGGTCTGGGTCCGGACGGCGAGCGGCACCGTGCGGGGCTGGGCATGGTGGCACGAGATCATGCCCCACAGCCGTCCTTGGACCACGAGCGATATCGACATGGAGGCCATCGTGCCCATGGCTTCCATGTAGCGCAGATGAGACGGCGAGATGCTGCGCAGCTCGGCGAAGCTTAGGTCCGTCGGTGCTCCAGTCAGGGGGTTGTCGCGCGGCACCAGCGGGGACGGCTCATATCGGGCGTCCGGGATGCAGCGCAAGCGGTTGACGAGGTAGAGTCGACGGGCTTGCTCCGGTATGTCGCTGGCCGGGAAGTGCAGCCCCCGGAAGGACACGTACCCGGGGTCGTGGCGCTCCGCGTTGACCCGGCCGTGCCCTTCGCTATTGAACTCATAAGCGACGACTCGCCCATACCCGGTGAGCTTCTTGATTTCCTCGACGGCGAGTTCGCAAAGGTCGTCTACCGTCTCGCATTGTTGCGCGCGGCCCACGAAATCGCCCAGGCCGGCCAATTGCGAGGCAGGCGCCGCCGGTTCGAACTCCGCGAGAATCGCCTCGCCGCTGCGGTGCACCACCAGGTCGAAATCACCGGAGCCGCTCAAGAATGTGAGCGAACCGAGGTGAAACGGAGCGTGTTCAGCTTGGGTGGCCGCTTCCAGCCGTTGAGGAAATTCGCCATCGGGGTCGCGCACTAGTTCGGCCAGCTTGGCGCCGAGCAGCGCGGATGCGGGAATGCCAAGGTGGCGCAGGACCGACTCGCTGGCTTGCAGGATGGTGCCATTGGCTCGATCGAGCACGAATAGAAAGCCGTGCGGCTGGATGCTGCCCGGAATGTGGATCGGCTCGCTAGCGCACGAGTCCGTAACCTTCGTGATGGGCGCGGAGCGGGGAGAAGGCACCTGGTGATCGCGGCTGGAGGATACGTTGCCCAATAGTACGCAATCTCTGTCGCGATTCCCAGGTTTTCCGGGGATTATGTAGCGACACTTACAGGCAGTCTCATCCCGGGCGCGCAAGCGCCCGGTGCGGCGCTATGCCCCGTGGGTGCCACGATGGGCCCATGCCGTGGTGCGTTTCTCGATGTAAGCGAAGAGCTCGTACATTGCCATGGCCATGATGCCGATCACCACCAGGCCCGCGAAGGCAAGCGGCATTTTCATCGCAGAGCCCGCGGAGACGAGCAGGTAGCCGATGCCCTCGTTCGAGGCGGCCATTTCCGAAACCGTGGAACCCACGAACGCCAGCGTGATCGCGACTTTGAGCGAAGCGTAGAAATAAGGGAGGGAGCGCGGCAGGCCGACCTTCAGCAGCACGTCCAGGCGTTTGGCGCCCAGCACCCGCAGCACGTCCTCCAGTTCCGGTTCGAGCGTCGCGAGGCCGGTGGCGATATTCACCATGATGGGAAAGAAGGAGATCAGGAACGCCGTCAGCACGGCCGGCCCGATGCCTATCCCGAACCATACGACCAGCACGGGCACGAAGGCCGCCTTGGGCAGGGCGTTGAAGGCGGTCATGAGCGGATAGAAGGCCGTGTACGCGACACGCGAACTACCAATGATGAAGCCCAGCACCACGCCGACCACGATGGAAATGCCGAAGCCAGCCATGGTGACCCAGTACGTCCGCCAGGCGTGTTGGGCGATGACCGGGGCGTAGTCGATCGTTGCCTGCAGGATCTGTGACGGGCTCGGGAAAATGAATTCCGAGACCTGGAATGCGCGGCAAATGATCTCCCACAGGATGATGACGAAAAGCAGCAAGGCGATCGGGGCGGTGCGTTCAGCAAACTTGTTCATGGGGTTCAATGTCCGATCCGGGTGCGCAGCTCGTGCACCAGGGAATTGAATTCGTCGGTGTAAGTCGTTTCGAGCTCTCGCGGCCTCGGCAGGTCGATCTCGCGCCGGGCAAGGATGCGGCCGGGCCGCTTGCTCATCACGTATACCGTGTCTGCCAGGAACACGGCTTCGCGCAAGTCATGCGTGACGAGCACGACATTGAATTTGCGGGCGGTCCAGAGGTCGCGCAGCACGCACCAAAGCTCCTCGCGCGTGAAGGCGTCGAGGGCGCCGAACGGTTCGTCGAGCATCAGCATCTGGGGTTCGTGGATCAGCGCGCGGCACAGCGAGGCGCGCTGCTGCATGCCTCCGGAGAGTTCCCACGGGAACTTGTGCTCATAGCCGTCGAGCCCCACCGTGGCGAGTAGGGCGCGCGCCCGTTCTTCGTACTCGGCGCGCTTGGCGCGGAAGTTGGAGCGGTACGGTTCCACGATTTCCAAGGGCAGCAGGATGTTGTCCAGCGTGGTGCGCCAGGGCAGCAAATTGGGCGCCTGGAATGCCATGCCGACGATCTTGAGCGGCCCTTTGACAGGTTGTCCGCCGACTACGACGGTGCCTCGCGTGGGCGCCTTCAGGCCCGTCGTCAGTTTCATGAAGGTGGATTTGCCGCAGCCGGAGGGTCCGACGATGGCGACGAATTCCCCCTGGCCGATAGTGAGGCTGATGTCCTCGACGGCGTATTCACCGGAGCGCTCCTGGGCAGGGGTATAGGCCAGCGATACGCGCTGGAAGTCGACGAAAGGAGTCATGGGGCTGGGTGATGCAGAAAGTCGCTGACATGCCGCCGTAGGCGGCAAGAAATTTCTGGCCCCCTGGGGGGCGATGCGCCTTCCCCAGGGGATGGCTTCATCATTACGTCATCATTTATTGCGCAAGACCGTTCCGGTCAGGGATTTCGCCGGCAGGAACGAGCGATCGAACGCAGCTTCGGGGTCCACCGTCGCCTTGGTGCCGTAGGTGCGCGTGACTTGCGCAGCCATCAGGGCCATGCGGGCAGGGGTGATGTCGCCGAACCCGTCTGCGCGCGCGTCCGGCGTGTCGATGGCGGTCTGGATGGCCAGGCGCAGCCGCTTGAGCTCGAGCGCCGTGTCGATGATGCCGTCGCGCTCCTTGACGGTGGCGATCGAGGCGGCGGGGTCGGCAAGCACGTCGCGGGTGGCCTTGGTCACTGCGCGCAGGAAGCCTTTGACCGCCTCGGGATTCTTCTTGGCGAAGCTGCGGTCGGCGATGATGGCGTTGCCGTAGAGCTTCACGCCGTATTCGGGATAGGACATGATGGCGATGTCCTGGTCCGTGATTCCCCGCGCATTCAGGTTCAGCAGCGAGGTGAAATAGAAGCCGGTGATGGCGTCCACGTCGCCGCGGGCGAGCATGGTTTCGCGCAGGGCCGGATCCATGCTGACCCAGTTGACCTTGGAGTCATCGATCTTGTTGGCTTGGGCGAAGATGGGGAAGGAGCGGCGGCCGCCGTCGAAGGACGGCGCGCCGATCTTCTTGCCCTCGAGGTCCTTGGGCGTCTTGATGCCGCTTTTCTTCAGCGAAAACACGGCCGCCGGCGTATTGTTGTAGATCATCATGACGCCCATGGGCTGGTTGGGCGCGCCGGGGTTGTTGCCCTGGAATTCCATCAGGGCGGCGAGGTCGGCGAATCCCATCTCGTACGCGCCGGAAGCCACGCGGTTGACCGCAGCGCCCGAGCCGTTGCCTGCGTCGATGGTGACGTCGAGTTTCTCTTCTTTGAAATAGCCCTTTTTCTCGGCCACGAGGAAGATTGCGCTAGGCCCTTCGAAACGCCAGTCCAATTGGAAACGGATCTTGGTGTTCTGGGCTTGCGCGCTCGCGGCCCAAGTGCTGGCCAAGATCAGCGCCGCCCCCGCAAGGACGATGCGGCGGCTCGGAGTGCGTAGCGTTGTCTTCATGGTCTGTGTTCCTCGTGAGCGTAAACGGTTGTGCCGTCCTGGATTTCGTGGGGAGAATACATTCCGGTTTGATGCGCCAACAACGCAAGAGAAACCCGCATTTGGTGCGCGGTTTCACCAAGTTGGTGCAGTCCGGCATTGCAATTTGTTAAAAGCAGGATCCATGCCGGCACGCGCCGATGGGTTTTTCAAGCGGCCGAGCGGGCGCCGCGCACCGTAGAGGGTCAACCATGTGCCAATTGTTGGGCATGAACTGCAACACGCCCACCGACATCGTTTTTAGCTTCACCGGCTTTGCGACGCGCGCAGGGCGGACAGGAGAGCACGTGGATGGGTGGGGAATCGCCTTCTTCGAAGGGGCAGGGGTCCGGCACTTCGTGGACCATGAGCCCGCGCTGGTGTCGCCGGTGGCAGATCTGATCCGGCGCTATCCGATACGCTCGCGCAATGTCATCGCCCACATTCGGAAGGCGACGGTCGGCAGGGTGGCTCTGGAGAACTGCCACCCTTTCGTGCGCGAGCTATGGGGCCGATATTGGGTGTTCGCGCACAACGGCGACCTCATCGACTATCACCCGCGGCTCGATGGTCCGTATCGTCCCGTCGGTGACACCGACAGCGAACGCGCGTTCTGCTGGATCCTGCAAAACGTGAGCCGGCGGTTTCCCAACCATCCCGGTGCCGAGGCGCTGGCCGAAGCACTGGGCGAGCTGACCGCCGGGATCGCCGCGCACGGCACGTTCAACTACATGCTGTCCGACGGGGCGGCGCTGTACGCGCATTGTTCGACGCGGCTGCACTACATCATCCGCCAACATCCGTTTACCACCGCAAGCCTGTCGGACGATGACATGACGGTAGATTTCTCCGAAGTGACCACGCCCGACGACCGCGTCGCCGTCATCGTCACCGAGCCGCTGACCGCGAACGAGGCCTGGCGCGGCTTCGAGAAGGGCGAGTTGAGGGTGTTCGTGGACGGAGCTCCCGTGCTGGCCCGGCGCGTCAGCCCGTAGCCCGGCGCGGCGGGCGCCGAGCGCTCAGGCGGGCGATCGCTCGGCAGCGAGGGAGCCTGCCATTTGTTCCAGGAAATCCAGCATCAGCTCGCCTGCCAGCTGGGCGTCGTCCGCCGTCATGGTTTCGAGCGGATTGTGGCTGATGCCGCCGTTTCCGCAGCGGGTGAACAGCATGGTGATCGAGGTGGCCTCGGCCATTTTCATGGCGTCGTGCCCCGCGCCAGATGGCAGTTCCAGCACGGGCAAGCCACGTTCGGCGATGGCGCGCGACCACATGTCCATCTGCTTGCGGGCGCAGGGCGCGGCTGCGGCGCGCACCAGTTCTTCGGTCGTCGCGGAAACCCCGCGGCGCGCGCAGATGGCGGCGATCTCCCGCTCGATGTCGGCCAACGCCGCGTCGCGCACGGCATTGTCGGCAGCCCGGATGTCGAGCGACAGCGTGCAGGTTCCCGGGATGACGTTGACCGACCCCTCGGGCACGTTCAGGATGCCGACCGTGCCCACCAGCGAGGGCGCTTGCGCGCATCGCCGCTCGACTGCCAGCACGATTTCCGCCGCAGCGCATGCGGCGTCGCGGCGCATGTCCATGGGGGTGGTGCCCGCGTGGCCCGCCACGCCGGTCAGCGTTACGAGGCGACGCACGCTGCCTGCGATTGACGTCACCACGCCCACCGGAAGATTGCGCTCGAGCAAGACGGGGCCTTGCTCGATGTGGACTTCGAAATAATGCACGAGGCGGGATGTGTCTGCAGCGGCCTTGCCCAGCTGCTCGGGATCGAGCCCCGCCAGCTGCATGGCTTCCCGCATGCTGACGTTGGAGGCGTCGAGCGCGTCGAGCAGGTTCGCGTCGAAGCGCCCGATGTAGGCCGATGACCCCAGGAACGTGCTGCCGTAGCGCACGCCCTCTTCCTCCGCAAAGGCCACGACATCGAGGTCGAAGGGGAAACGTCGATTGCGGCGCTTGAGGTCGGCCACGACGGCGATGGGTAGCAGCACGCCCAGGCGCCCGTCGTACTTGCCCGCGTTGCGTACGGTGTCGTAATGACTGCCGGTGGCGAGCAAGGGCGGCGAAGCGTCGGTGGGGGCGGCGCGGTACCGGCCCACCACATTGCCGGCCGCGTCCTGGTAAACGCTGTCGAAGCCGGCCTCTGTCATCCAGGCCTGGATGCGCGCCGCGACGGCGCGGTGGGCGGGCGTCAGGTACGTGCAGGTGAGATGGTCGGGCGAATCGGAATGCACGGCGAGCGCCTCGGCCCACGCCATGACTGCATCGCCGTAGGGGCGCGTGAGCGACAGACGGTCCGCCAGCCGGATTTCCGCGATGCGGTCGATTTGCCGCAAGGCTTCCGCGAACTCTTGGTCGGGCGCATTGCGCAGCCTGCGCTCCATCGCCGCCATGATGTCGTAGCGGCTCAGTCCGGCACCCGTGGGGCCGCGCACCGCGATGATGAACGGAAAGCCGAAGCGGCTGTTGTAGGCGGCGTTGAGCTGCTGCAGCAGTTCGAACTCCTCGGGCGTGCACTGCGTGAGCCCGGCACGCGCCTGTTCGCCGGCGGAGTCTTCGGTGAGCTGGCCGGCCACGGCCGCGCGGCCAGCGAGCTCGGGGTGGGCGCGTATGAGCGCCAGTTGCTCCTCGCGGCTGGCCTCGCGCACCGTCTGGGCGAGGGCGTACTTGAGTGCCGCGACTGAAGCGAACGGACGCTTGGCGGCCGTGCGTTCCAGTACCCAGGGGCTGTGCTCGTACAGGCCGTCGAGGAATTGCACGAAGCGCGCGGCGCTGGTGGCGTTGAGAACGTCGAGGGTGAGGGATGCGGTCATGGTTGAAATCACTCCCCGGCGATGGCGGCCGGAGCGTACGGGTGTTCCTGCTTCCAGTGCCGTGCGATGTCGATGCGGCGGCACACCCAGACGTCCGGGTGCTTCTCGATGTGGTCGAGGAAACGCTGTAGAGCCCGGAAGCGGCCAGGCCGGCCGAGCAGCCGGCAATGCATGCCGATGGACATCATGCGCGGCTTGTCTGCGCCTTCGGCGTAGAGGACGTCGAACGCATCGCGCAGGTATTGATAGAAATGATCAGCCGTATTGAAGCCCTGTGGCGTGGCAAAGCGCATGTCGTTGGCATCGAGCGTATACGGGACCACGAGGTGAGGCTTGCGCTCGCCGGAGGAGGTCTCGACCTCGGTCCAGAACGGCAGGTCGTCGCCGTAGTAATCGCTGTCGTACAGATAGTCGCCCTGTTCGACCAGCAGTCGGCGCGTATTGGGGCTGTCGCGGCCGGTATACCAGCCGAGCGGCCAGGCCCCGTTGGTCAGCCGGCGAATGATTTCCGTGCCGCGGTGCATGTGGTCGCGCTCCGTGGCTTCGTCTACGTTTTGGTAATGGATCCAGCGCCAGCCGTGGCAGGCAATCTCATGGCCCTGCTCCAGGAAGGCGGCCGTTGCCTCGAGGTTGCGTTCGAGCGCCATGGCGCAACCGAAGATGGTGAGCGGCAGGTGCCTGCGTTCGAACTCGTGCAGGATGCGCCACACGCCGACGCGGGATCCGTATTCGTAGATGGAATCCATGCTCATGTGGCGCGCGGGATATGCCGCGGCGCCGATGATCTCCGACAGGAACTGCTCGGAGGTGGGGTCGCCATGCAGGACGTGGTTCTCGGCCCCTTCCTCGTAATTCAGCACGAATTGCACGGCGACGCGCGCGCGATTGGGCCAGCGGGCGTCGGGGAGGTTGCGGCCGTAGCCGATCATGTCGCGGGGATATGCATTCATGGCATGTGCAGCGAAAGGTGGGAACGCGCACCTCATGCGGGAGCATGCCTCGGCGTTCCCGCGAGGAGTCAGGGGTGCGCGTTTTTGATGTCGTCGTCGATGAAACTATATACACTTTTGTCTGCGCCAAGAACCATCGCCTGCATGCGCCTTGCTCCATCTTCTCCATGAAAGGGTTTCCATGGGAAAACTGACCACCCACGTCCTTGATACCGCCAACGGATGTCCTGCAGTCGGGATGCGCGTCGCGCTGTACCGCCTGGTCGACGACCAACCTGTTTTCCTGCGCGAGGCCGTCACCAATCACGACGGGCGCGTGGATGCGCCGCTGGTCGAAGGGGATGAATTGGTGGCAGGCGTCTACCGCCTGGCGTTCGAGGCGGGTGAGTATTTCGAACGCAAAGGGCTGTCGCTACCCGAGCCGCGCTTCGTGGGCCGCGTCGTGCTTGACTTCGGCGTTGCCGATCCCGCCCAGCACTATCACGTTCCTTTGCTCGTCGGCCCCTGGAACTGGAGCACCTACCGGGGTAGCTAAGGCCCGGGAGCAGGCCGCACGCACGCGACGATCTGCTCGCGCAGCCATTTGATGGGGCCGTCGCGCCGGGTGCGCGGGTGCCACAGCAGGTAATACTGCAGCGGCGGCAACGGCAGCGGGAGTGGCACGACTCGCACGGGCAGCGAGCTTTCGAAGAACGCGGTAAAGCGCCTGCCCGTGGTCAATAGCAAGTCGGTTTGGGTCAGGACGTAGGGGATGAGGCTGAATACCGGGCACTCGAGCACGATCTCCCGTGCGTGTCCCAGGCGTGCCAGCAGCGCATCTACGGTGCTGCGCAGCCCGGGACGCATGGCAGTCGGCGCGGCGTGCCGGGCTTGCAGGTAGGCCTGCACTGTCAGGGGCCGTCGTGCCAGAGGATGGTGATTGCCCATCATGACGACGAGTTCGTCTTCCATCAGGGGCAGGCGATGCAATTGCGCGGGGGGGTCGGGCCAGTTCGCGATCACCAAATCCAGTCTTCCGTCCGCAAGTTTCTGCGCGTAGTCCAGGTCATCGGTCAGCGGATGCACGCTCAGCGACAGGCTGGGCGCCAAGGCGCGCAGGCGGCCGGCCAGGCGCGGCAGCAGCATGGGGTCGAGGTAATCCGGGGCGGCCAGATGCAGCACGCCACGGGCTCGCTGGGGGTCGAAGTCGGCAGCCGGTGCAAGGAAGTGCTCGGCCTGTGCGAGCAATTCGCGTGCAGGCGCTTCGAGGGATTGCGCCGTGGCGGTCGGCACGACCCCTCCGGGTCCGCGGACGAAGAGCACGTCGCCGGTTAGCCGGCGCAGGCGGGCCAATCTCGTGGAAAGCTGGGGCTGCCCCATGCCCAATCTTATGGCGGCGCGTGAAACGTTCAGCGTGTCGAGCAGCGTGACGAAGGCCTGGATATCGGTCAGGTTGAGCTGCGACAGGTCGGTGCCTGCGAGGCTGGCCGGAGTGGGGGAGTGCGGCATGGCGTGTCCCGCCTTTCATTCGCAGAGGCGAATATTGATTATATGGATATACAGATGATAACCGGCCGCAAGGCGCGTATGTTTGAGAGGAAAAACGCCCCGCGGACGGCGGGGCGGCACTCCTGGTAGAACGCTATGTCTTCCGATCTTTCCATTGAGGCGGAATCACCCGCCGTGCAGGTGCGTCCGGTCCGTTTCTGGCATGGGCGGCGGCGCGTCGAGCTAGACGGCCTGCCACCTGCGTTGACGGTGCTGGAATGGCTCAGAGAGGCAGCCGGCTGCTGTGCGGTCAAGGAGGGGTGCGCCGAAGGGGACTGCGGCGCGTGCACGGTAGCCGTGACCGACCTCGACGCAAGTGGCCGGCCCCGGACCCGCGCCATCAATGCCTGCATCCAACCCGTCGCGACCTTGGACGGCAAGGTGCTCGTGACGGCCGGCGACATCGGCGCGCCCGGCGCCCTGCATCCGGTGCAGCAGGCCATGGTGGATTGCCACGGCTCGCAGTGCGGCTTCTGTACGCCGGGCATCGTGATGTCGCTCTACGCCTTGTACGAAACCAAGCGCCGGGCCGGTGACGCATGCGTGACACGGGCCGAGGCGGTGCGGGCCTTGTCGGGCAACCTGTGCCGCTGCACGGGGTATCGTCCCATCCTGGATGCCGCGCAAGCCATGTGCCGTCCGCCTTGGCAAGGCGAGCCCGAGGACGAACTCAAGGGGCGACTGGAGCAGGTGGCGACCGACGACGGGGCGTGGATGCCGGCCGAAGCGAAGGCTGGGTTCGACGGCCACGGGCGAGGACGGTTTTTCGCACCGCGCACCCTCGCACAATTTGCAGCCTTGCGCGCTGCCTGGCCGGAGAGCCGCATCGTGGCCGGCTCGACCGATGTCGGGCTGTGGGTGACCAAGCAGCATCGTAGCCTCGGCGACCTGCTCTGGATAGGTGGCGTCCGTGAGCTGGCGGTCATCGGGAGGATGGAGCGCGACCCCATCGCGACCGAACGCTGGGGCAAGGAAACGGCGAGCCTGGAGATCGGCGCGGCCGTGACAGTGTCCGAAGCCTGGGACGCCTTGGCGCCGCTTTTTCCGGATTGCGCCGAATACTTCGATCGTTTCGCCTCGGTGCCCGTGCGCAACGGCGCAACCTTGGTCGGCAACCTTGCCAACGGGTCGCCGATCGGCGACGCAGCGCCCTGGCTGATTGCATTGGGCGGCTCGGTCGTCCTGCATCGGCAAGGTACGGAGCGCGTATTGCCACTCACGGAGTTTTATCTCGGATACCAGAAAAACGCATTGCAGCGCGGCGAGTTCGTGCGTGCAGTGCGCGTGCCGATTCCGGGTCCCGATGTTGCCGTGCACGCGTGGAAGCTTTCCAAGCGCCCGGAACAGGACATCAGTGCCGTGGCCGTTGCGACGGCGCTTCGGGTGGAAGGAGGACGCATCGCCGCGGCGGGCATCGGCGTCGGCGGCATGGCCGCGGTATCCAGCCGCGCGTCCAATACCGAGCGAGCCTTGGTCGGGCTCGCCGTCGACCGGCTCGGGTCGCGTGATAGCGCGGAAATGCGGCGGGTTTGGCAAACCATGCACGACGAGTTCGAGCCTATCGATGACCACCGCGCCAGCGCGGCATATCGGCGGCGGGCCGCGGCCAATCTGGTGCTGCGCTCATGCCTGGGCCTTGCCGGCGGGGCCGGGGTGCTGCGCATTGGTAGCTTGGCGCCTTTGGAGGTATAGCCATGAATGCGCCGGACCATCCGGGGATTTTCAACGTGGAGGCCGAACCGGCCTCGTGCGGCACGCCGGCGCGGCACGAGGCGGCGCACCTGCACGTCAGTGGGCAAGCCCTGTATGTGGACGACCTGCCCGAGCCGCGCGGCACGCTGTTCGTGGCTCCCGTCTTGTCGAACATTGCGCACGGCCGGCTGCGGGGCATCGACGCTTCGGCCGCCCTGGCCATGCCAGGCGTGTTGCGGGTGGTGACCGCATCGGACTTGCCTGCCGGCAACGTGCTCGGCCCCAAGCATGACGAACCCGTCTTGCCGGTCGATACGGTGTCGTATCTGGGGCAGCCGGTTGCCCTGGTGGTCGCCGCCGGCGCAAAGGCGGCCCGGGTCGCCGCCCGGGCGGTCAAGCTCGACATCGAGCCGCTGCCGGCCATATTGACCATCGACGAGGCCCTGGCGGCCCAGTCTTGGGTGCTGCCGCCGGTGCACCTGGTCGAAGGCGATGTCGACGCCGCGCTGGCCGCCGCCCCGCATAGGCTCGAAGGAGAGATTGCCTTGGGTGGCCAGGAGCAGTTCTACCTGGAGGGGCAGATTGCGTTCGCCCTGCCGGGTGAAGACGGCACGATGAAAGTGCTTTCTTCCACCCAGCACCCGGGGGAAGTGCAGCACTGGGTCGCTGACGCGCTAGGCGTACCTGCGCACTCGGTCCAGGTCGAGTGCCGGCGCATGGGGGGCGGCTTCGGCGGGAAAGAAACGCAGGCCGGGCATGTCGCGGTATGGGCCGCGGTGGCGGCGAAGGTTTGCAACGCGCCATGCAAGATGCGCCTCGATCGCGACGACGATTTCCTGATCACTGGCAAGCGCCATCCTTTCATCGGGCGCTGGAAGGTCGGCTTCGACGACGCGGGCCGCATATTGGGCCTGGACTTGCTGCAGGCTGCGGCCTGCGGCTTTTCGGCGGACCTCTCCGGCCCCATCGCCGATCGCGCCATCTTCCATGCCGACAACGCCTATTATTTGCCCGCGGTGGCGATCCACAGCTATCGCTGCAAGACGAACACGCAGTCGCATACGGCTTTCCGGGGCTTCGGTGGACCGCAGGGCATAGGCATGATCGAAGCCGTGATGGACGACATCGCGCGCCATCTCGGTCTCGATCCCCTGGCCGTGCGGCGCGTGAATCTTTACGGGGAGGCGCCGCGCGACCGTACGCCCTACGGCATGCAGGTGACCGACAACATCCTGCCGCAATTGATCGCGCGCCTCGAAGCCGATTGCCGGTACGCCGCCCGCCGCGCGGCCATCGACGCATGGAATGCGGGCAGCCCGGTGATCAAGCGCGGCCTGGCGCTCACGCCCGTCAAGTTCGGCATTTCGTTCACCGCCACGATGTTCAACCAGGCGGGGGCCTTGGTGAACGTCTATACGGATGGTTCGGTGTCCGTCAACCATGGCGGGACGGAAATGGGGCAAGGGCTGCACACCAAGGTGTGCCAGATCGTTGCCGACACCTTGGGCGTGCCTCTCGAGCGCGTGCGCATCACGGCTACCGATACCGGCAAGGTGCCCAATGCTTCGGCGACTGCGGCATCGAGCGGCACGGACCTGAATGGGCGCGCGGCCGAATTCGCGGCGCGGGAAATCCGGGATAGGCTCCGCGCCTACGTTGCCGGAAAACATGGCATTGATGTCTCCGACGTGTCCATCCGCCACGGCAAGGTGAAGATTCCGGGTGCGGAACTGGAGTTTGCCGAGGTCGCCAAGGCCGCCTACGCTGCCCGCATCGCGTTGTGGTCAGACGGCTATTACGCCACGCCGAAGATTCACTACGACCCGCAGACGCTGCGCGGCATGCCGTTCTATTACTTTGCTTACGGCGCCGCGGCAGCGGAAGTAGCGGTGGACCTCCTTACTGGCGAAACCAAGCTATTGCGCGTGGACATCCTGCACGACGTGGGGCGGTCCATCAATCCCGCCATCGACCTCGGGCAGGTCGAAGGGGGATTCGTGCAGGGCGTGGGCTGGCTGACATCGGAGGAGCTGGTGTGGACCCGGGACGGGCGGCTCGCCACGCATGCGCCGTCGACCTACAAGATCCCGACGGCCGGCGACGTCCCCGCCGAATTCCGCGTCGCATTTTGGCCCGAGCCCAATCGCGAAGACAACGTCTACGGATCCAAGGCCGTCGGAGAGCCGCCTTTCATGCTGGGCTTTGCGGCCTTCTTCGCCATACGCGACGCCGTGGCCGCCGCCAGGCGCGAGCGCGGTCGCTACGGGCCCGTGCCTTTGTCGGCGCCCGCGACGCCCGAAGCAGTATTGCGGGCGGTGGAGCAATGACGGGCGCTCCGCTATTGCCCGAAGGGCTGGCTGATTTCGCGCGCACCGCACCCGGGCCGTTGTGCCTGGTCAGGATACTGGGCGTGCGGGGCAGCGTGCCGCGCGGCACGGATGCAGCGATGCTGGTGGCCGGACAGGGCGTGGCCGGCACCATAGGGGGCGGCCATCTTGAGTACGAAGCAATCCGGCATGCGCGAGCCCTCTTGGCGCGGAGCACCGAGGAGGGCGTCGCACCGGCCGATGAAATCCGCCGATTCGCGCTCGGACCCAGCCTGGGGCAGTGTTGCGGCGGCAGCGTGGAGCTGGGATTTTCCGTGGTGTTCGATCCTGCCGCTGCGGTGCCCATGCTGTCCGCGATGGAGGCACGGCCGCACGAGCTCTGGCTCTATGGCGCGGGCCACGTGGCCCGCGCGCTGGTCCACGTCATGCTGCCGCTGCCGTTCCGGATCCGCTGGATCGATACGCGCGACGACGTTTTTCCCGAACCGTTGCCCTCGCACGTGCGACCTGTATCGACCGACGATGCCGCATCGGAAGCGGCGACGGCGCCGGCCGGAGCCCTGCATCTCGTGATGACCCATAGTCACGCATTGGACTTCGACATCGTGCGCACTGTCTTGGAGCGGGGCAATGCGGCATATTGCGGTCTCATCGGCTCGGCGACCAAACGGGCCACCTTCGAGCGCAGGTTGCGCGCACGCGGCATGGACGAGGCCAGCATCGCCCGCCTGACGTGCCCGGTGGGGCTGCCGCATCTGTCGGGCAAGCTGCCCGGCGTGATCGCGGTGTCGGTCGCCGCCCAGCTGCTGGCGGTGGTGCAGGCGCTCAAGGACGCACAAAAGTAGGTCCGATCATTCGCCCGCCCCTATGTAAGCAAACGGCAACCAAGGCGCTCAGCGTGGCTTCTTGCCGCATCATGCGGCCGCGGCAGCCTGCGGCGGAAGCACGGAGTGATCCATGTTCCGTAGGATGTACATCACGTAGACCACCGTCAACCCGGTAAAGGCGTAGTTGACGATGGAATTCGAAATGTTCAGCTGGTTGTATCCGTCTACGCCGTAAAGCAGGAGCACGACCACCCGCACCAGGATGGTGGCGACTTCCCGCAGCATCAGGAAGGCGGTGAATTTATAGAAGTGCCCGATGTTGACCGAATGCCCGTATAGCTGCTTGGCGCGATCCCGGGGCATGCCCATGCGATGGGCATAGTCGATGAAAAAGAAAATGCCGAAGGGGCGCTTGGCCGCCATGGTCAAGGCGTAGAACACGATGGTCGCCGCGCTGAGCCACACCGGATTCCAGATGGCTTGCGTTGCCGTCGACGAGAGTAGGTTGACGACGAGGTTCAGGGAGATCATCACGAGCAGGAATACGCCCGAGATGCTCCATGTTTTCTCGATGAGCACGGTGGCCGCCGTATAGACGAGGCCCGGCACCAGCCCCAGGGTGATCAGCCAGTAGTCGCTGATTTGCCCGCGGAAGAGATTCCAGCCGAGAAGGGGAATGACGAGATAGACCAGCAGATCGATGAGGATGCGTGTTTTTTTCATGGCGCTAGCCGGCTGGTCCTCGTGAATCGGGCAATGGGGGAGTTTGCTGGCGCACGGGCTGCTGCGCGGGGTGCTGGCGGGGTATGCGGGGCTGGCTCCCGCCGCGCTGGCTTTCGAGTGCAATGCCTGGGGCAAGCCTGCCCTAAGCTCCCGTGTGCAAGACCGCTTCCCGGTCCACTTCAATTTGAGTCATACCCGCGGCATGGCTGTCCTGGCCGTTTGCCTCGATGCAGAGGTCGGCGTAGACGTTGAGCGAGTCGATGCCGGCATCGATGCGCTGGCGCTGGCGGATGCGAACTTTTCCCAGCGCGAGCGGGCGCTGCTGCACGCATGCGTCGGCATGCGGAGAGCGGAGTGCTTCACCGAGATATGGTCGCTGAAGGAAGCATGGGTCAAGGCCCTGGGGCGCGGCTTGTCCGTCCCCCTGGATGGCTTTACCGCCCAAGTCGATGGGCGGCCACCCCACATCGTCGATCACGCATCCGGCGGCGACGTCCGTGCGGCATGCGCGTGCCGGCTCTATGAGTCCGAGGACGGCTACCGGCTTGCCGTTGCGGTGCCGGGGGTGCGCGGCGAGGCGCTCTCGGTAAGGGCCTGGACGGGCCTGCCATTGTTGGGTTTTGCCCCGGCCGGGGCGTTCCCAGCATGGGCCGGGCCTGGGGCGGGCGCGGCGGCGCGAACCGGTCCGGCGTGTAGTTCTTCTGACGGAAGCAATGTTACCCATGGTCGCAAGATTGAATACCGTTCTTCATGACCGCCGTCCGAGCGGGCGCAGGCACCTGAGAACCGGCTTGCGGATGGTGCCCGCATTGATGGCAGCTGCGTTGGCGGCGGCGCCAGCGCCGGGGTGCGCGGAAGATCTCTATGAGATCTACCGCATGGCCCGCGAGGCCGATCCCACGCTGGCCGCGTCCGATGCCACGCGCAAGGCCACCCATGAAGGCGTGAATGCGGCACGCTCGGCTTTCCTGCCGCAAGTCAATGCCACCTATACCGCGGCACGGCAGAATACCGGCGAAAGCACGACCGCGCCGACCGAATTCAACAATACGTGGTTGCTTTATTCCAGTACATATACCCGCGGCAGGAGCAGCGCCGCTGGCATCAGCCTGGACATCCAGTTGTTCAATTGGTCCAACGTCACGACGCTGCGCGGGGCGCAGGCCTCGGCGGTGGGAGCGGATTACTCCTACGACGCAGCGTCGCAGGACCTAGCCGTGCGCACGGTCGAAGCCTATTTCAACGTGCTGACGACGTCCGAGCAGCTGGAGTTTTCCGAAGCCTATGAAAAAGCCCTGGCCTTGCAGCTCAAGCAAGCCAGGGAGTTGTACCAGGCGGGCATGGCCACGGTGACCGACGTGCACCAGGCACAGGCGCAGTACGACAACGCGGTCGCACAAAGCATCACCGCCCGCAATTCCGTCCAGATGGCCAGGGAGAGCCTGAGCCAGATCATCGGCAAGGACTTCGGGCCCTTGAAGCCGTTGCGCGATCGGATCCCGTTGCTGCGTCCGGATCCGGACGACATGGAAGCATGGGTGCGGCTTGCGTATGAGCGGAATCCTCAACTCGCCGCGGCGGACAAATCGGTAGAGGCGGCCGACTACAAGGTCAAGACCGCCGCATCCGGGCACCTGCCCACGCTAACCGGCACGATCCGGCGCACGATGACGCGTGTTTGGGGGACGGAGACGGGTGAAACCATTCCGCCTGGCTACGAATACTCCTGGACCCGGACCGGCAATACGCTGGTGGGCGTGACGCTCACGATACCGATTTACGCCGGAGGCCTGACCACGGCCCAGACGCGCGAGGCCATGTACCAGCGCTACGCAGCGCAGGACCAGCGTGAGGCCGTGCGGCGCGCGGTGGCCGCGAATGCGCGCAACGCTTACCGCAGCGTGATCTCGGGCATCAGCCAGGTGGAGGCCACGCGCGCAGCGGTGGAGTCGGCACAGTCCGCGCTCGACGCCTCGGTGGCGAGCTATCGGGCCGGAAGCAAGACCATACTGGACATCCTGACCAGCCAGGCCAATCTGCTCAATGCAAAGATCGCCTATTCGGTGGCGCGTCACCAGCTCGTGTTCAGCAATCTTTTGCTGAAACAGGCGTCGGGAATCCTGGGTGAAAGCGACGTGGTCGCGATCAACGCGTTGCTGCAATGAGTGCGTTGGGGCAGGGGTGCGAGCCGGGCGGCTCACTAGCGCCGGAGCGTGCGGGCCGGCGCGCTTGCCTCAGGCCTTGATGGCCTCGAGTTCTTCCTGCAGGCTCAGCCAGGCCTCCTCGAGTTCACCCAGCCGTTTCTGCAGGTCGCCGTGCTCTGCCAGCACGCGCAGGCGTTCGTCCCGGCGGGCGTCTTCGTAAAGGCCCGGGTCGGCGATCAGCGCATCGAGCTCGCGCTTGCGTTGCTCGAGCTTCTGCATCTCGTCTTCCACCTTCTTGAGTCGCGCCTCCAGCGGTTTGCGCAGCGAGGAGAGCCGCTGCCGGGTTTCGGCTTCGAGCCGCCGCTGCATCTTGCGGTCGACCGGCGTGTCGGCCGCAGCGCAGTCCTGCGTCGGCGCGGTTTCGGCGCCGCCCTGGCGATTGGCCAGCCAGTCGCGGTAGTCCTCCAGGTCGCCGTCGAATTCGCGCACGCCGCCGTCGCCGACGATCCAGAAGCTGTCCACGGTGGTCCGGAGCAAGTGACGGTCGTGCGAGACGAGGAGCATGGTGCCCTCGAACTCGGCCAGCGCTTCGGTCAGGGCTTCCCGCGTGTCCACGTCCAGGTGGTTGCTGGGTTCGTCGAGCAGCAGGAGGTTGGGTTTCTTCCACACGACCAGCGCGAGGGCCAATCTGGCCTTTTCGCCGCCGGACATGGGACCGACCTTGGAGAGGGCAAAGTCGCCGGAAAAGCCGAAGCCCCCCAGGTAATTGCGCAGGTCCTGCTCGCGCGCTTCGGGCGCGAGGCGCGCCAGGTGCAGCAGTGGCGAGGCTTCGGTGTCGAGCATGTCCAGCTGGTGCTGGGCGAAATAGCCGACTTCCAGCCCCCGGGCGGCCTTGCGTTCGCCCGCGAGCGGGGTGAGTTCGCCGGCCAGGGTCTTGACCAGCGTGCTCTTGCCGGCGCCGTTGGCCCCGAGGATGCCGATCCGCGCGCCGGCACGCACCGACAGCGTCACGCGGTCGAGGATGGGCTTGCCGGGATAGCCCGCCTGCACGCCGTCGAGCGACAGCAAGGGGTCGGGCATGTGGTCAGGGGAGGGAATGCGGATGTCGATGCCTGCGGCTGCCCGTACCGGCGCGAGTGCCTGCATCCGGGCCAGTGCCTTGACCCGGCTCTGGGCCTGCTTGGCCTTGGTGGCCTTGGCCTTGAAGCGGTCGATGAAGCTCTGCAGGTGAGCCGCCTCGCGCTGCTGTTTTTCGTAGGCGATCTGGCTTTGGCGCAGCCGCTCGGCGCGCTGCGTCAGGAAGTCCTCATAGCCGCCCTTGTAGCGTACCAGCTTGGCCTGGTCGAAATGCAGGATGGTCCGCGCCACCGCGTCCAGGAATTCGGTGTCGTGCGAAATCACGAGCACCGTACCCGGGTAGGCCGCCAGCCATCGCTCCAGCCATAGCATGGCGTCCAAATCCAGGTGGTTGGTCGGTTCGTCCAGCAAGAGCAAGTCCGACGGCGCCATCAGCGCCCGCGCCAGGTTCAGCCGCATGCGCCAGCCGCCCGAGAAGCTGGCCACGGGTTGGCGGAATTCGTGCTGGTGGAATCCCAGGCCGATCAGCAATTGCTCGGCGCGGGACTGGGCCGAAAACGCCCCGGCATCGGCCAGTTCGGCTTCCAGTTCGGCCAGCCGCAGGCCATCAAGGTCGGCATCCACGGCGTCGCGCTCGGCCTGGAGGCGACGCAGCCGGGTGTCGCCGTCGATGACGAAATCCAGCGCCTCGCGGTCCGTATCGTGGATTTCCTGGGCGATGGAGGCGATGCGCCAGCTGGCCGGGATCTCGAGCTCCCCGGCATCCGGATCGAGCTGGCCGTTCAGGAGGGCGAACAGCGTGGACTTGCCGGCGCCATTGGGCCCGACGATGCCGACGCGTTCGCCCGGGTGGACCACGAAGTCCGCGCCTTCGAGGAGGACTTTGGTGCCGCGCCGCAGCGTAATGCCTGATGCCCGTATCATGCCGTCGCCTCAGACCAATTGGTCCTGCCTGAGTAGCAGCACTTTGTCGTCTCCGCCGGAGGTGCTCAGCCAAATGGGTTCCAGCTGCGGGAAGGCCTGTTCGAAATAGGCCTTTTCATGCCCTAGCTCCAGCACCAGGATGCCGTGCGGCTGGAGGTAGTCCGCCGCCTGCGCGAGCAGCGGCCGGATCAAGTCCATGCCGTCCGCGCCGCCGGCGAGCGCGATGCTGGGCTCATGGCGGTACTCGGGCGGAAGGGCATTCATCGAACTTGTGTTGACGTACGGCGGATTGCACAAGATCAAATCGTATTGTGCAGGGGGCAGTTGCTCGAACAGGTTCGACTGGTAGAGGGCGATGCGGTCTTGAAGGCCGTAGTCGTCGACATTGATGCGCGCGACGTCCAGGGCGTCTTGCGATATATCGACCGCATCCACCTGGGCGTGCGGGAAGGTCTCGGCTGCGGCGATGGCAAGGCACCCGGAGCCGGTGCACATGTCGAGCACCCATTCTACGGAGTAGGGGTCGTCGATCCAGGGGGCGAGCCCGTCGTCCAGCAGTTCGGCGATGTAGGAGCGTGGCACGATGACGCGTTCGTCCACGTAAAAACGTCGGCCGCGCAGCCAGGCCTCATGGGTCAAATAGGGGGCGGGCCGGCGTTCCGTGATGCGGCGTTCGATGATGTCCAGCACCGCCTGGCGCTCGTCGTCGAGCACGGCGGCGTCGATGAAAGGTTCGAGCCGGTCGATGGGCAGGTGCAGCGTGTGCAGGACCAGGTAGACGGCTTCGTCATAAACGTCCAGGGTACCGTGGCCCAGCGCGATGCCGGCGGCATTGAACCGGCTGACGGCGTAGCGGACCAAGTCGCGGACAGTGCGCAGCGGATGGTAGTCGAGGGCGGGCATAGGGAGTCCAGATTCAACATGCCCCGGCGCTGGCCGTGCCGGAGCGGCCGGGGAGCGGCGCGGGAAGCGCAGTTTTCGTTTCAAGTCCTACGGCGCGGCCCCGGCGTGCAACTTCCGGCGCGTCGGGCGGGCCTTCATCTCAGCAACGCTTCCAGCGTGCGTCGGTAAATGTTCTTCAGCGGTTCCAGGCTGTCAACGGCAATGTGCTCATTGACCTTGTGGATGGTGGCGTTGACCGGCCCGAACTCCACGACCTGGGGACAGATCTGCGCAATGAAGCGCCCGTCGGACGTGCCGCCCGTGGTAGAGAGCTCCGCCTCGATGCCGACTTCGGCGGCGATGGCCTGCGCCAGGGCGCTGCAGAGCGTGCCGCGGGGGGTCAGGAACGGCAGGCCGCTCAAGGTCCAATCCAAGGTGTATTCGAGGCCGTGCCGATCGAGGATGGCCGCGACGCGGCTCTTCAGCTCATCGGCGGTACTGGCCGTCGAGAAGCGGAAATTGAAATCGATCACTGCCTCGCCGGGGACTACGTTGGTGGCGCCGGTGCCGCTGTGGAAATTAGAGATCTGGAACGTGGTGGGCGGGAAATATTCGTTGCCACGGTCCCACTCGGTCACCGCGAGCTCGGCCAGCGCGCCGGCGCACTGGTGGATGGGGTTGCGGGCCTTTTCCGGGTACGCCACGTGCCCCTGGATGCCCTTGACCACGAGCCGGCCGGACAGCGAGCCGCGGCGGCCGTTCTTGATGGTGTCGCCCAGCTGCACCGAGGAGGTGGGTTCGCCGACGATGCAGTAGTCCAACTGCTCGCCGCGGGCCGAGAGCCATTCGCAGACTTTCACGGTGCCGTCGGTCGCGGGGCCCTCTTCGTCCGAGGTGATCAGCAGTCCGATCGATCCGGGGTGGTCGGGACAATGCGCGATGAACTCCTCGGCCGCCACCACGAAGGCGGCGATCGAGCTCTTCATGTCGGCCGCCCCGCGCCCGTACAGGTTCCCGTCGACGATGGTGGGCACGAAGGGGTCGGTGTTCCATTTTTCGCGCGGACCGGGCGGGACTACATCCGTGTGGCCGGCAAAGACAACCAGTGGGCCTTCGGTGCCGCGCCGCGCCCACAAATTGACCACTCCGCCTCCGGCGATGGTCTCGCAGGCGAATCCGCGCGCCGTCAGGCGTTCAATCAGCAAAGCCTGGCAGCCTTCGTCCTCGGGAGTCACCGAGGGACGGCGGATCAGCTCTTCAACCAGGGACAGAACGGAAGTAGTCATGGGGACGCGTTGGATGAAGGTCTATCAGGCGCGCAGCAAATCGTTGATGCTGGTCTTGGCACGGGTCTGCGCATCGACGCGCTTGACGATGACGGCGCAATACAGGCTGTACTTGCCGTCGGGCGAGGGCAGGGTACCAGGCACCACCACCGAGCCCGAGGGCACGCGGCCGTAGAGAATCTCGCCGGTCTCGCGGTTATAGATCTTGGTGCTCTGGCCGATGAAGACGCCCATGGAGAGCACCGAGTTTTCTTCCACGATCACGCCTTCGACCACTTCCGAGCGGGCGCCGATGAAGCAGTTGTCCTCGATGATGGTGGGATTGGCCTGCAGCGGCTCCAACACGCCGCCGATGCCCACGCCGCCGGAGAGGTGGACGTTCTTGCCGATCTGCGCGCAGGAGCCCACGGTCGCCCAGGTGTCGACCATGGTGCCCTCGTCGACGTAGGCGCCGATATTGACGTAGGAAGGCATCAGCACCGCATTGCGGGCGATGTACGAGCCGCGGCGCGCGACGGCGGGCGGCACCACGCGAAAGCCCCCTTGCTTGAAGTCGGCGTCGGTGTAGCCTGCGAACTTGCTCGGTACTTTGTCGAAGAACTGCAGGGGCGTGCCCGGGCCGGCGCCCATCACGACGTTGTCTTCCAGGCGGAAAGAAAGCAGCACGGCCTTCTTGATCCATTGGTGCACGAGCCAGTCGCCATTCTGTTTTTCGGCCACGCGTAGTTCACCCTTGTCCAGCGCGTTCAACACGTGATCGACGGCTTCGCGGATCGGCGCGGGAGCGGATGCGGGCGAGAGCGAGGCACGGTCTTCCCAAGCTTGTTCGATGATGTTCTGGAGGTCTTGGCTCATGGTCGGATATCCGGAAAAAAAATCAGAGAAAGAAAGCGCCGCGCCGGAGCCCGGCCCGGTCCGCGGGCAAGGCAGGCCGGGCGTCCCGCGCCCCAGGAGGGCCGTAGGCATTCATGCCGTGCGGGGGGCAGCCAGCGAGCGGGCGTAGCGGGCCAGCCGGTGGGCGGCCTCGACGCATTCGTCCAGCGGCGCCACGAGCGCCAGGCGCAAGCGGTTGGCGCCGGGATTGCCGGCGCGCGTCTCGCGGGCCAGGAAGCTGCCCGGCAGCGCCGTGACGTTTTCCTGCGCCAGCAGGCCGCGGGCGAACTCCGCGTCGTCGATGGGCGTACGGGGCCAGAGATAAAACGAAGCCTGGGGGCGTTGGACGTCCAACACGTCCTGCAGGATCGGCAGCACGGCCTCGAATTTTTCTCGGTACATGCGCCGGTTCTCGCGCACGTGCTCTTCGTCGTTCCAGGCCGCGATGCTCGCTGCCGCGACGACGGCGCTCATGGCGCTGCCGTGGTAGGTCCGGTACAGCAGGAACCGGGCCAATAGCTTGGCGTCGCCGGCCACGAAGCCCGAGCGCATTCCCGGCACGTTGGAGCGCTTGGACAGGCTCGAAAACACCACGATGTTGTGGAAATCCGTGCGGCCCAGGCGGTGGGCGGCTTCGAGCGCACCCAGCGGCGGCTGCGATTCATCTAGGTAAATTTCGGAGTAGCACTCGTCCGAGGCGATGACGAACCCATACTTGTCGGCCTGCTCGAACAGGTACTTCCATTCTTCCAGGTCCATGACGTTGCCCGCCGGGTTGCCGGGCGAGCATACGTAGACCAGCCGGGTTTCGTTCCACTCTTCGTCCGACACCGAGGACCAATCGCAGCCGAAGTTGCGAGCCGGGTCGGCGTTGACGAAGGTCGGGCGGCCGCCTGCCAGCAGCGCCGCGCCCTCATAGATCTGGTAGAACGGGTTGGGGCACAGCACCCGCGGCCGTTTGGCATCGTCGACCACGAGCTGGGCGAAGGCAAACAATGCCTCGCGCGAGCCGAGCACGGGCAGCACCTGGGTATCGGGATCGACGGCCGGCAGCCCGTAGCGTCGTTGCAGCCACCCTGCGATGGCTGCCCGCAGGGCGGGAGAGCCTTTGGTCGGTGGGTAGCTGGAGAGGCCGGACAGATTCTGGCGCACGGCGTCTTCGATGAAGGCCGGCGTGGCGTGCTTGGGCTCGCCGATGGATAGGCTGACGGGGCGCAGGTTCGCGGGCGGCTCGACACCGGCGTACAGCGCGCGGAGCTTTTCGAAGGGGTAGGGCTGGAGCAGCCCGAGACGAGGATTCATGGGCGCGATTGTAACCTCGGCGCCGCGCTTTTTTGCCGCCGGGGTCAGGCCGCGCGCTTGGATTCCTGCCTGGTGCGCTCGCACGGCTCGGTAAACGTGTAGCCCACGCCCCGCACCGCCTGCAGCGGCAACTTGATGCCTCGATGCGCAGCCTTGCGGCGCAGGCGGCTCACCAGCACCGCCACATTGTGCGACTGGCGCAACCCGTCGCGCAGCGAGGTGTCCTGCCATTGCTCGAACGTCAGGACCCGGTTCGGCGCCAGCAACAGGAGGCTGATGAATTGCCATTCGGTCAACGTGAGCGGCAGGGCACGCTCTTGGGGGTCGACGAGGCGTCGCGGCGGCGCGGTGAGCCGCCAGGTGGCGGGCGGGGGCGGCGTTATTTTGGGCTGTGGCCGCGGCGCATCCAGGTGCTGGCGCAGGGCGCGCAGTACGGAGTTCGCGTGGCCTTGCGGGTCGGGGCCAGCCGCGCGGACGTCAATTCCCCACGCGGTTTCGGTCTCGCGCTTGCCCTCGCCGACCGGGGCGTGCGGGGAACAGATGAGTTTGGGCAGGAGCGGGTCGTTGAAGGCCGACGCTTGGCTTGCGCCGGCTAGGAGCACCGGCCGCTTGCCAGCGCGAACCAAGGCGTGGACTTGCTGCGGGCTGGTGCACACGTAGACGACGAAGCCGGCGCGCATGAGGGCGCTCGCGAACTCATAGTCGCGTCCGGATTCTCCGAGCAGGATGGCGATGTCGGGCAACTTCGTGTCGGTCATGCTGAGGACGGGGGCGTACCCCTTGCATAGGGTGGGATTCCGGTCAGCCCTGGCCGGCGGCGGTGGACGGAGGCCCGTTCCGCCCGTAGCTTGTGCGCATGGGCACGGCATGGCCGGATGACGGGACGCAATCTATCCCAACGCCCCGGCGGGGATGATCAACAAGCGTAATCAAGCGGCCGTGGTGGCCGGTGAAGGGACGGGCGGAATGCAAACAAGGGTCAACCGGCCCTGGCGTGGTGCCGGTTTGCGTGGCGCTAGGGGGCGGGTCCGGCCGGCTCGGAAGGGGTGGGCAGGGAGGCTTTCAAGCGTTTTTTCATAGTCGGGTTACAATCCCATTCCGGATGCGACCGTGGCGAAATTGGTAGACGCAACAGGTTTAGGTCCTGTCGGGAGAAATCCTGTGGAGGTTCGATTCCTCTCGGTCGCACCATGAATGAGTTTTGAACCACCCTGGCGGTGTCCGGCCGCAGCCGGCACGAGGCTGCTCCCCGGGAGCCGGGCGTCGCCCAGGCGCCGTCCGGGGCTGTGGCACAATTCGCGAATGCCCGGATCGATGTTGGTTGCGGTGCCTCTCGCGGCGCGGGTAACTCCGATTCTGTCGATTACACATACTCAATATAGGTTTTTGCATGCAGCCTGTGGTTGAAACCCTGTCAGGTCTTGAGCGGCGCGTGGATCTTTCCGTCCCTGTGGCCGACGTCGAAAAAGAAGTCGAAACGCGCCTGAAGCGCCTGGCCCGCACCGCCAAGATGCCGGGCTTTCGACCCGGCAAAGTCCCTCTGTCCATGCTGGCCCGCACCTATGGGCCCGAAGTGCGGATGGAGGTTTTGAACGCCAAGATCGGCGACGCTCTGGAAAAGGTCGTCAGCGAGGCCAAGCTGCGCCTGGCCGGCTCGCCGTCCGTCGAGCCCAAGACCGAAGGCGTGCCCGAGGGCATGGTGGGCTTCACCGCCACCTTCGAGGTTTACCCTGAGGTCCAGATCCCCGACCTCTCCACGCTGGAAGTGTCGAACGCCAAGAGCGAAGTGGGCGATGCCGAGGTCGAGCGCACGGTCGAGATCCTGCGCAAGCAACGCATCTCCTTCGTCGAGCGCGAAGGCCGCGCTGCCGGCGACAATGACCGCGTGACGCTGGATTTCGCCGGCACCATCGACGGCGTTGCATTCGACGGCGGCTCTGCGACGGACTTCCCCATCGTCCTGGGGCAAGGCCGCATGCTGCCCGAATTCGAGGAAGCCGTGCGTGGCATGAAGGCGGGCGAGACCAAGAAATTCCCGCTCACGTTCCCGGCCGATTACGGTGCGGCCGAGGTCGCGGGCAAGACAGCCGAATTCACCATCACCATCAAGAAGGTGGAAGAGGGCGTGCTGCCCGAGGTCGACGCCGAGTTCGCCAAGCAACTGGGCCAGGCCGAAGGCGACGTCGAGAAACTGCGCGCGGACATCCGCGCCAACCTGGAGCGCGAGGTCCGCAACCGCACCCTCGCCCGTACCAAGGCGAGCGTGATGGACGCCCTTGCCAAGGCCGCTACCTTCGACATTCCGAAGGCGCTGGTCAACGATGACACCGAGCGCCGCATCGCCGCGGCGCGCGAGGACCTCAAGCAGCGCGGCGTGCCCAACGCCGACAAGCTGCCCATTCCCGCGGAGGCCTTCTCGGCCGAGTCCGAGCGTCGCGTGCGCCTGGGCCTGCTGGTGTCCGAGCTGGTCAAGGTCGAGAACCTCAAGGCCCGGCCCGACCAGATCCGTGCGCGGATCGAGGACTTCGCCCAGAGCTACGAGCGCCCGGAAGAGGTCGTGCGTTACTATTTGACCGACAAGGCTCGCCTTGCCGAGGTCGAGGCCATCGTGCTGGAAGACAACGTCGTCCAACACGTCCTGTCCAAGGCCAAGGTCAAGGACGAGCAAGTCTCTTTCGATGAATTGATGGGAACCACCTGATGCAACGCTTCGTAGATTTCTACGCATCGATGTATGGGGCCGAGTCGCTCGGCCCCAAATCCCTCGGCTATGTGCCGATGGTGATCGAACAGTCCGGTCGGGGTGAGCGTGCGTACGACATCTACTCGCGTTTGCTGAAAGAGCGGATCATTTTCCTGGTTGGCCCGGTCACCGAGGCCTCGGCCAACCTGATCGTGGCTCAGCTCCTGTTCCTGGAGTCCGAGAACCCCGACAAAGACATCTCGCTCTACATCAACTCGCCCGGCGGGTCGGTCTATGCGGGCATGGCCATCTACGACACCATGCAGTTCGTCAAGCCCGACGTGGCGACCCTCTGCACCGGGCTGGCCGCCAGCATGGGAGCCTTCCTGCTGGCTGCCGGGGCCAAGGGCAAGCGCATCGCGCTGCCCAATTCCCGCATCATGATTCACCAGCCCTCGGGCGGCGCCCAAGGGCAGGCGACAGACATCGAAATCCACGCCCGCGAAATCCTGTATCTGCGCGAGCGCCTGAATCGCATCCTGGCCGAAAACACCGGCCAGCCGATCGAGCGCATCGCGGTGGATACGGAACGCGACAATTTCATGTCGGCGGCTGACGCAGTATCTTATGGCTTGATCGATAAAGTCTTCAGCCGCCGTAGCGAACAGGGTTGACCATGTCGGAAAAGAAAGGGTCGAACGAAAAGCTGCTCTATTGCTCGTTTTGCGGCAAGAGCCAGCATGAGGTTCGCAAGTTGATCGCCGGACCTTCGGTGTTCATTTGCGATGAGTGCATCGACCTCTGCAACGACATCATTCGCGACGAGGCGGCTGCCGACGTCAAGACCGGTGCCAAGTCCGAGCTCCCCACGCCGGCCGAGATCAAGGAGATCCTCGACCAATACGTGATCGGGCAGACACGGGCCAAGCGGATCCTGTCGGTGGCGGTGTACAACCACTACAAGCGCATACGCCATGCCGGCGGCAAGGCGGACGACATCGAGCTGTCGAAAAGCAACATCCTGCTGATCGGCCCGACCGGGTCGGGCAAGACGCTGTTGGCGCAGACGCTGGCCCGCCTGCTGAACGTGCCCTTCGTGATCGCCGACGCGACCACGTTGACCGAGGCCGGCTACGTGGGCGAGGACGTCGAGAACATCATCCAGAAGCTGCTGCAGAACTGCAACTACGACGTCGAGAAGGCGCAGCGCGGCATTGTCTACATCGACGAAATCGACAAGATCTCCCGCAAGGCCGACAATCCGTCCATTACGCGCGACGTGTCGGGCGAAGGCGTGCAGCAGGCGCTGCTCAAGCTGATCGAAGGCACGGTGGCGTCGGTTCCTCCCCAGGGCGGCCGCAAGCATCCCAACCAGGACTTCGTGCAGATCGACACGACCAACATCCTGTTTATCTGCGGCGGCGCGTTCGACGGTCTGGAAAAGGTCATTCGCGGGCGCACCGAGAAGTCGGGCATAGGCTTTAGCGCCTCGGTCAAGTCCGAGGCCGAGCGGTCGGTCAGCGACCTGTTCGGCGAGGTCGAGCCGGAAGACTTGATCAAGTTCGGGTTGATCCCCGAGCTGGTCGGCCGCCTGCCGGTCGTCGCCACGCTGGACGAGCTGAACGAAGAAGCGCTGATCCAAATTCTGGTCGAGCCCAAGAACGCGCTGGTCAAGCAGTTCCAGAAGCTGTTCGCGATGGAGGGTGCCGAGCTCGACGTGCGCCCGCAGGCCTTGCAGGCCATCGCCCAGAAAGCGCTCAAGCGCAAGACGGGGGCCCGCGGGCTACGTTCCATCCTCGAGGCGGCCCTCCTCGACACCATGTATGAGCTGCCGTCGTTGGGCAACGTCACCAAGGTGGTGCTCGACGAGAACGCCGTCAATGGTGAAGGCGTGCCCCTGCTCATCTACGGCGACAATCCCAAGGTCGCCAGCCAGTAGGCGTGCCTGCGCGCGGGAGCGCGCCGCGAGCGGCGGAGTAGGGCCCGGATTGCCGGGCCCGGTGCTGCTGCACGGGGCGCGCGTTGCCGCGTGGCGGGAGCGCTATGTGCTACATTGGTCCATGGCGTGCAAATGCCTGCCCGTCCGGCGACTGATGTCTCTGCGCCTACCTTCGGGTCCATGCCTTTTTTTCGAGCCTAGACGCGGGAAAACGGCCTGGATCCGGCTGCTTTCGCAGACCCGATTGCCCGCCGACGCTTGAAATCCACGCTTACGCCCTCATCCTGATAGCATTCAAATTCGAGGACGAATCATGTCTGCGAGCCAGATACTCCCCTCCGAACCGATCGAGTTGCCGCTGCTTCCGCTGCGCGACGTGGTCGTATTCCCGCACATGGTCATCCCGCTGTTCGTGGGCCGGCCCAAGTCGATCAAGGCCTTGGAGTCCGCCATGGAGGCCGGCAAGAGCATCATGCTGGTGGCGCAGAAATCGGCCGCCAAGGATGAGCCTTCCGCGGACGACATCTACGAAATCGGATGCGTCGCCAGCATTCTGCAGATGCTGAAGCTGCCCGACGGCACCGTGAAGGTTCTGGTCGAGGGAGCCCAGCGCGCCCGCATCACCCGCATCGACGACCAGGGCGCGCACTTCTCGTGCGAGCTCGTGCCCATCGATCCCGATCGTGGCCAGAGCGCCGAGATCGAAGCGCTGCGCCGGGCCATCGTGTCCCAGTTCGACCAATACGTCAAACTGAACAAGAAAATCCCGCCCGAGATCCTGACCTCCTTGTCGGGCATCGACGAGCCGGGGCGCCTGGCCGACACCATCGCCGCCCACCTGCCCCTCAAGCTCGAGCAGAAACAGAAGATGCTGGAGGTGTTCTCCACCGCCGAGCGCCTGGAGGCGCTGCTGGCGCAGCTCGAGACCGAAATCGACATTCTTCAGGTGGAAAAACGCATCCGCGGCCGCGTGAAGAAGCAGATGGAAAAAAGCCAGCGCGAGTACTACCTGAACGAGCAGGTCAAGGCCATCCAGAAGGAGCTGGGCGAGGGCGAGGACGGCGCGGATTTCGAAGAGCTCGAAAAGCGGATCAAGGCTGCGCACATGCCCAAGGAGGCCAAGAAGAAGGCCGAATCCGAACTCAAGAAGCTGCGCCTGATGTCGCCCATGTCGGCCGAGGCCACCGTGGTGCGCAACTACATCGACACGCTGGTGAGCTTGCCCTGGAAGAAAAAGAGCAAGGTCAACAATTCGCTCCAGCATGCCGAAGAAGTGCTCAACAACGACCACTACGGGCTGGAGAAGGTCAAGGAGCGCATCCTCGAATACCTCGCCGTGCAGCAGCGCGTGGACAAGGTCAAGGCGCCCATCCTGTGCCTGGTCGGGCCTCCGGGGGTGGGCAAGACCTCGCTCGGGCAGTCCATCGCCAAGGCGACCAACCGCAAGTTCGTGCGGATGGCCCTCGGCGGCGTGCGGGACGAGTCGGAGATCCGCGGGCACCGTCGCACCTACATTGGCTCGATGCCCGGAAAAATCCTCCAGAACCTGGCCAAGGTGGGCGCGCGCAACCCGCTCTTCCTGCTCGACGAAGTCGACAAGATGGGCATGGATTTCCGGGGCGATCCGGCCTCTGCGCTGCTCGAGGTGCTGGATCCCGAGCAGAACCATACGTTCCAGGATCACTACGTCGAAGTCGATTTCGATCTTTCCGACGTGATGTTCGTGGCGACCAGCAATACGCTGAACATTCCGCCGGCGCTGTTGGACCGGATGGAAGTCATTCGCCTCTCGGGCTACACCGAAGACGAGAAAGTGCACATCGCCACCCAGCACCTGCTGCCCAAGCAGATGAAGCACAACGGCCTCAAGCCCGATGAGCTCAAGGTCGAGGAGTCGGCGCTGCGCGACATTGTGCGCTACTACACGCGGGAGGCGGGCGTGCGCTCGCTCGAACGCGAGATCAGCAAGATCTGCCGCAAGGTCGTCAAGGGCCTGTTGCTCAAGGGCGAGCAGCAACAGGTCGTCGTGACGCCCGACAACCTGAGCGATTACCTGGGCGTGCGGCGCTACACCTTCGGCGTGGCTGAGAAGGAAAACCAGGTGGGCCAGGTCACGGGCCTGGCCTGGACCGAGGTCGGCGGCGACCTGCTCACGATCGAAGTGGCGGTGATGCCGGGCAAGGGCAATATCCAGCGTACCGGCTCGCTCGGCGACGTCATGAAAGAATCGGTCGAGGCCGCCCGCTCCGTGGTGCGCTCGCGTGCACGGCGCCTGGGCATCGATCACACCGTCTTCGAGAAGAAGGACATGCACGTGCACGTTCCCGAAGGCGCGACGCCCAAGGATGGTCCCTCCGCCGGCGCTGCGATCACCACGGCCATCGTGTCGGCGTTGACGGGCATCCCCGTGCGGGCAGACGTCGCCATGACCGGGGAGATCACGCTGCGCGGCGAGATTCTTCCCATCGGCGGCCTGAAAGAGAAGCTGCTCGCGGCACACCGGGGCGGCATCAAGACCGTCCTCATTCCCGAGGAGAACGCCAAAGACCTGGCGGAGATCCCGGACACGGTCAAGAACCAGCTCGAGATCGTGCCGGTGCGCTGGATCGATCGCGTGCTGGAGCTCGCGCTCGAACGCCTGCCCGATCCCTTGCCGGAGGAAGAGCCTGCAGCCAAGCCCGAGGCCAAGGTCGAGGCCCACGTTACGGCAGAAGGCGGAAGTTCGGCCGACCCGGTCATGAAGCACTGATCATCGCCGATTGAAAGGGCAGAGGGCGCGCAAGCGCCCTCTTTTTTGGCTCCAAGGGAGCACGATGAGGTTTTACGCGGTTTTCCAGCGGGTTTCCCTTGACACGTCTTTCTACCCGAGGATTAAATACTCCTCTGCGTTTCGTATGCGCGGGTGGTACTGACGCGGTATGTCGCGCTCTGGGGGTGCCCCTTGCGACCCAGCATCGGGACCAACAAATTTCTTCCACAGATAGACCTTGTGAGGGGCCTAATGAATAAGACCGAGCTTATCGACCACATCGCCAAGCATGCCGACATCTCCAAGGCGGCCGCTGGCCGTTCGCTGGATGCGTTGGTGCAGGCGGTGAAAACGACGCTCAAGAAAGGTGGCACTGTGACACTGGTCGGTTTTGGCACTTTTGCAGTGACTTCTCGCGCTGCTCGCACGGGCCGCAATCCCCGCACCGGCGAAGCCATCAAGATCAAGAAAGCCAAGGTGCCCAAGTTCCGTCCGGGCAAAGCCCTCAAGGATGCCGTCAACTAATCGGTGTCTGGCTCGCGAGGCGCCTTAGTCGGGGCTGCCTCGGCAAGAGTTCGGGTAATCCGCTATACTACGCGTTCTCGAGGCGGCACACATTGTTTCCGCCTCTTCGGCGGGTGCTTAGCTCAGTTGGTAGAGCGGCGCCCTTACAAGGCGTAGGTCACAGGTTCGACCCCTGTAGCACCCACCACCGCCGACAGACGGATCAGTCCTTGAATTCGAATGTGAAAGGCACAGGGTTTTTGCCCTGTGCCTTTTTTCTTGGCTGTCATCGAGCAACTTCCGGTTTTCTGCGACAGTCGGCGGTGTTGCCTACAGGGCTCAAGCCGTGCGCAAGCTTCCTGAGTCGCATTGAGCGCCGTGCCGATCGATGTAGGCATGCCGTGAAGCCCCAGGCTCTGCAAGCTGCTTGCGCGACGGGCGGGCTAGGGGAGTGCAACATCGCCGGACTCGCTGACGCAAGCCCTTAGGCACGCTCCCGCAGGGGCTCAAACTAAGGCGAACCCCGATGCACCAGTCTGCGATGACGACCTTGCCTTAGCCGCGCATCGCTCGGTCCGGGTAACGCATCCTCGTTGATGTCACCAAGGACACGATTATGTGTGTGCTGCCGAGGTCCCTTGGCCTGGTGTGAAATTCAAGTGACGCGCTCCTTGGGGGCGCCATGCGATCGGTGAAGTGGTTGTCCCAGCGGGTTCCCTGCCTTCGGAGTTGGGCAAATGTTAGGCAGGGATAACCTTGCGAGTTCACCCTCCATGTAGAAAAACGCTGCGACGCCGGTTGTGGGCAGCGCCGCAGCGGGGATGACCTGGTAGGAGCCCGATCATCCAAGGGGGAACAGAGGAAGGCACGTTTTTGCTTCGTGCGCCTGCACGATACCCCCTGCTGGGCGGCCTAGCTAGGGGAGCGGAGCGGGCAAAACGTTATGAAAAATCGACATTTGTTGCCAAATTTGGCCGGCGCCAACGTCCTCGATCAGTTGCCGAACTCACCATCCAGGATCTGGCAGTTCAAGGGCGTCCAAGAAGTCCTTACCGTCCGGGGTTTTTTCCACTTTGCGTAAACAAACTGCTTCCAGTAATAATCACGCCTTCGCTTCTTTATGGGGATGGCAAGAAATGCGGGCGTGCGGGGAGGGGTTGGACTACTTCGTCCTTACGTTCAAGACAGACTCAGACCGGTGGATTGCCGCCTGGCGACTAAGAGAGCAGGGTGCGCAGATAGAGGTGCGAAACGCCGGTGCCAATCCGGAGCGCTTCGAGCTCCACGTATGGATGCCGATATCGCCGGTTGCGCGCCCATCCCTTGAGCAAATCGCAATCGCGTCCAAGAAGAAAAAACGGAGGGCAGAAGTCTGCACACAAAACCCGTGCGAAGCCTAGGACACGCACGTTAAGTTCCGCTTCGTGGAGAACGGATTTGTTATGTCGGAGCTGTGGCAGGGCAAGCTAGTGAATGAGAAGCGCTTTCCCATGTGATTCGCGAACACAGCCACCGAAGGGTTCGCGGAGGAGGTCGATCCAGCATTTTTGGGCTTGGCGCTGGTCGTGAACGGCGTTTCGTAGCTCGTTCTGAGGGTCCGATATTTTCCCCAGTCCACCCATAGCAGCAGCCATAAGCCGAAGAGTGCTCGTGCCACATGCTAGCTCCAGCGAGTCATCTCCCTAAGGAGCAAGCCGGCCTCTACCAAATTCTTGGTCTTGTTGATCGAAGGCGAAACTGCCCAGTCGCGCCAGAAGAAGTAGAGCCCGAGCCTACGCCGTGCGACCTTCCGAACGACCGAGACCTTGAATACGTTCGACTTCACCAATTACCAGTCTGAATCGGGAGGTGGGCATGCCCGGCGGGACCAGACCATTCCGCGAATCGGCTTCTGGCTTCCCGTACGCGACCGGCTTCTGCACAAATGGCTTCTGCTTGGTGCCGGATGGAAATTCCTGTCGCTGTCCACGACTGGGAGCATCTTAAACGCTTGGCAGGGGGAAAACGACCAAAATACAGCTGATTCCACCACCCAAGGTGATGCGTTCACAGCCAGCGTTCTTTTGGATCCCAAATGCGGAAAAATGCGGACTCCTAAACGGTGGAAGGTGATATCAGGCTGTGATCGCGAAATCCAGGCACTCGGACGGGTGCCGTTGCCCTTTCTGCTGCGTTCGGACGACGGCCTGGTATTGACGAGCCGCAGCTTTATCCCGTTGGTGAAAAACTACGGGCGGCGTCAGGAGTTCATGCGCCACAGCCCCGAGCAGAGCCGCTGGGTTGAATCACACCGGGTTTTGAAGAGGCTGTATTTCTTGAGAGAATGCAGTCATGAGCAAGAACAATAAGTTTTCCCCTGAGGTTCGTGAGCGTGCTGTGCGCTTGGTGCAGGAGCATCGCGATGAGTACCGCTCACAGTGGGCAGCGGTGCAGTCCATCGCGCCTAAGATTGGCTGCTCGGGCTACACGCTGTTGCAGTGGGTTCAACGCGCCGAGGTAGAAGCTGGTAGGCGACCTGGCCTCCCAGAGGCGGAACAAGAACGGATTAAAGCGCTTGAACGTGAAGTTAAAGAACTACGCCGCGCCAATGAAATTCTCAAGTCGGCTAGCGCTTTTTTCGCCCAGGCGGCGCTCGACCGCGAACTGAAGAAGTAAACGCCTATATCGATCAGCATCGGGACCTGTATGGGGTCGAGCCGATCTGCAAGGTTTTGCAGGTCGCCCCCTCAGCCTACTGGAGTCATGCTGCGCGACGCCGTAATCCAGAGCTGCGAAGCCAGCGAGCTAAGCGGGATGAGCGGCTCATGGTGCATGTCCAACGTGTTTGGGAACAGAACTTTCGGGTCTATGGCGCTCGCAAGATTTGGAAGCAGTTGTCTCGGGAGGGCGTGGCCGTGGCACGATGCACAGTCGAACGCTTGATGCGACACCTTGGTATCGAGGGCATCAGGCGCGGCAAACGGGTTCGTACCACGATCCCTGATAGCGAGGCCGCCTGCCCGCGCGATCTGGTGAAGCGGCATTTCGAGGCGGACCGGCCCAATCGTCTGTGGGTAGCGGATTTCACCTACGTGTCGACTTGGCAGGGATGGTTATATGTGGCGTTCGTCATCGATGCCTATGCCAAGCGTATCGTCGGATGGAGAGCCTCCAGCAGCATGACCACAGACTTCGTCCTGGATGCGCTCGAGCAAGCCGTTTATGACCGAAGACCGACGCACTCCGACGGGCTTGTTCATCATTCCGATAGAGGGTCCCAATACGTGTCCATTCGCTATTCCGAGCGGTTAGGCGAAGCCGGCATCAATCCATCAGTCGGCAGCACAGGAAGCGCGTATGACAACGCATTGGCCGAGACGATCAACGGCCTCTACAAAACGGAGGTTATTCACCGCAGAGCACCCTGGAAAACCAAGGCTGCCGTAGAGCTGGCCACGCTGGAATGGGTGTCCTGGTTCAATCACCAACGTCTGCTGGAATCGATTGGCGACATCCCACCGGCTGAAGCTGAAGAAAGATACTATCGACAACTTGCAGCACCGGCTGCGGAACCTGTTTTACTTTAACCAAACAGCCTCCGCGATTCCCGGTGTGATTCAGGGTCGCGGATGATTCGCACGCCCGAGGAGCTGTGCGTGCATTGCTACCGCCTTAAATCTCCGCAAATTACGCGTTACCGGCGATTGGAGCCACGGGAGAGCTGACCGATGGCAACATCGGGGTGGTGGCCAATGGCACTGATGGTCTGCAGATCAAGCTGGCCAAGGACATCGACCTGGGTAACGATGGCAGCATCACCACTGGCAACACCCGCATCGACACCAATGGCGTGGCCATCGGCTCGGCCGTGACGCTCAATGCCAGCGGCTTGACCATCGCGGGCGGCCCAAGCGTGACCACCTCGGGTATCGACATGGGGGGTAAGACTATCACCGGCTTGGCGGCGGGGGTCAATGCCACCGATGCGGTCAATGTCAGCCAGTTGAACGACGCCACCAACTCCGCAGCCAACAAGTGGATCACCGGTTCTCAAACCGGCGGCGATTACTCAGCCCCAGAGGCCAGTGGCTCCAATAGCACAGCGGCTGGCTCCGGCGCCGTGGCTTCCGGCAACAACAGCCTGGCGATGGGCGCGGGCGCAAAGGCCAGCACCGACAACAGCGTGGCGCTGGGTAACGGCTCGACCACTACTGAGGCGGTGGCCACCACGGGCACCACGATCCGAGGCACAGACTACACCTTTGCAGGCGGCACCCCCGCCGGCGTGGCCGCCCCCCGGCGATCGCCTGGCGCGCGAAGCGAAGGCGCGGGCGCCCGGACGCTACGACCAGGAGAATCGCAACAAGTGGCTGACGCAGGAAGGCTACGACCTCGACTATCCGTTCTATGGGTTCGAGGATGTAGACCTGGTGGACGATCACGGCGACTCCGTCCACGGCCACTATCGCCAATGGCTGCGCCAGCACCATCCCGCGGTGGAGGCCCTGATCGGGCCGAAGGCTGCCACGCCCGCGCCGGATTACGTGCTGACCTCGTTTGGCCAAGCCTGGCGCACGGCGGTACCCCAGGAGCTCTATCCCAGCGCCTATATCGCCGACCGTACCATCGAGCGCTTGGAGCGCGCCGCTGGCCAGCCGTTTTTCATTCAGTGCTCGTTCCCCGATCCCCACCATCCCTTTACGCCGCCGGGCAAGTATTGGGGCATGTACGACCCCGACGAAATGGAGCTGCCGCCTTCCTTCCATACCGGCGAGGTGCCGCCGCCCCACGTCGCATGGCTGCGGCGGCAGCGCGACGGTGGCAAGGCGGTCAAGCACACGCCCGCCATCTTCGCCTGCACGGAGCGCGAGGCCAAGGAGGCGCTGGCGCTGAACTATGGATCGATCACGAACATCGACGGCCAGATCGGCCGGGTCCTGGCGGCTCTAAGGCGGTTGGGGCTGGAGAACGACACGGTGGTGATCTTCACCAGTGACCATGGGGACTACCTGGGCGACCACCAGTTAATGCTGAAGGGCCCCATCCACTATCGCGGGCTGGTGCGGGTACCGTTCATCTGGCATGACCCCCGGCAGCCGGTGCGGGGTGCCAGCAGCGCACTGGCCAGCACCATCGACATTGCGCCCACCATCCTCGCGCGCGCGGGCTTGGCCGGCTTCAATGGTATCCAGGGAAAGAGCCTCCTGGACGTCATGTCTGGGAAGACCGCGCGCGTGCGCGAACACCTGATGATCGAGGAAGAGGGCCAGCGCGTCATCCTGGGTTTCGACACCCGCATTCGTTGCCGGACCCTGCGGTCGGATCGCTATCGCCTGACGATCTACGATGGCGCCGAGTGGGGTGAGCTGTACGACCTCGAGCGCGATCCTATTGAGGCGCGGAACCTCTGGGACGATGCCGAGTATGCGGACGTCAAGGCGGGCATGGTGCAGGCGCTGGTGCGCGGCATGCTCGCCCATATCGACACCAGCCCGTATCCCGATGCACTGGCTTGAGCCCGTACGCGCCGAGCCGGTTTCCGCAGAGCGGGAGAACGCCGCCGGAGAGCAGTCGGCGGCGCAGGGCTTTGGGAGCGCCGATTATTGGGTGGCCAGGTTCAGCGCGCCCAAGAGCTTGGTCATGGCTGCTTTATCGCGCCTGACGAACTCCGTCGTGTCGGCCGGAGAGAGGTCCATCCATTCGGCAGCTTGCGAGGACAGCAGCTTCTTGTAGGCGGGGTCGGCGTTGATCTCGGCCAGGGTCTTGCTCAGCGCCTCCACGATTTCCCGGGGCGTTCCCTTGGGCGCGGCAAGCGTGTACCACGTCGATACCTCCGTACCGCCGTAGCCGAGTTCGTTCAAGGTTGGCACGTCGGGCAGGAGCGGGGAGCGCTTCGCGCCGCCGTACGCAAGCGGCTTGACCCGTCCCGCCTCGATGAGGGACAGGGTGGGCGACACGTTCAGCATGGCGATCTGGACTTGGCCGCCGACGAGGTCCTTGAGGGCCGGCGCGGCACCTGCGTAAGGCACGTGCGTCAGGCGCACGCCCGCGCGCTGCCAGATCGCTTCGGCACCGAGGTGGGTGGCGCCGCCAGTTCCAGCGGAAGCGAAGTTGAATTTGCCGGGATCCGCCTTGATTTGCGCAACGAGGGCCTGGAAGCTGTCGATGCCGAGTGCAGGGTTGACGATGAGCACATTGGGTTGGTTGGCTACGACGGCGATGAACGCAAAATCTTCCACGCCGTCATAGGCGACTTTTTGCATGAGCGGGGTCACCACGTGGCCGGCGGAGGTGCCGAGCAGCAAGGAGTAGCCGTCGCCTGCGGCACGCGCCACGGAGCTCGTGCCTATGGCTGCGGCGCCGCCGGGCTTGGCTGTCACGACCACGGGTTGCCCCAGGCGTTGCTCCAGCTGGTGTGCGAGTCCGCGCGCCAACGAATCGGCGGACCCTCCGGCAGCGTAAGGGTGAACCAGGGTGATCGGCCGGTTGGGGTAGGCCTGCTGGGCCGTAGCCGGCAGGGCGGTCGTGGCCAGCGCGAGGGCGGCCACCACGGCGAGGCCGGGGCGTCGTCGCGAGAGTCGGAAGGCAAGGTGGATCGGCATCTCGTGTCTCCTGTCGGTGTTGTGTCGTGCAATGCGCGGGGGCGCAAGGTCCACGCTCCGGGGTTGGCTCCGGGCGGCGCACGCCTGCACCCAGGCCCAGTCGGTCGCTGAGTATTGGGCGCCGATTCATCGCCATGCAAGCAGGCGATTCTTACTTTTCGGTGCCAGAAACTTACCGGGGGCGCTGTCGCCCGCTCCAAGGGGGCGTTAGCGCGGCGACATGGCACTAAATGCCTTCGCCCGGGCGCATCCACCTCATCTTCCGGATTTCCTCAAGACTGCGGGTTTTCCTCAATCGTCGATATTTAAGAACTCAATAAAATTTTGTCGATAAAAATAAATATAAAGATTTTTATCGATATTTTTAGTGCCCGCGGGGCATGCCAGGAGGAGAGTATGAGAGTCACCATCTGTGCAGGACTCAGCTTATTGATCGGAAGCGTGACTGCTGTGACTGCTGCGACTGCGGCATCTCCTGGAGGAACGTTTCCTGAACGGACGATCAAGCTGCTGCTTCCCTTCGCGCCGGGCGGCAACCCGGATACCGTGTCCCGCATCCTGGCCCAAGAACTGACGAAAAGCCTCGGTCAGGCGGTGGTCGTGGAAAACCGTGCAGGCGCCAACGCCATCATCGCGACCGATTTGGTGGCAAAAGCGCCGGCGGATGGCTATACCTTGCTCTACACCACGGGCTCCCACGTCATCAATCCCATCCTGTATCGGTCGCTGCCCTACGATACGGACAAGGATTTCACTCCCGTCGTCTTGGTTGGGTCGACGCGCGGGCAGGTGCTCGTCGTGAATCCCTCATTGCCCGCCGCCAACGTGCAAGAGCTGATACAGCTGGCCCGCTCGACGACGTCGAACATTACCTATGGCTCGGCTGGCATCGGGAACACGATGCATTTGGTGGCGGAATACTTCAACTACAAGGCGGGCACGCACATGGTCCATGTGCCGTACAAAGGCGCCGCGCCTGCCATGAATGCCGTCATGTCGGGGGAAGTGAAGCTAGCTTTCTTGAACCCGGTATCGGCCATCGAGCAGGTCAAGCATGGAAAGCTCCGGGCCCTGGGCGTCACTGGCTCAACCCGGTTCCCCCAAATGCCTGATGTACCCACCATTGCAGAAGCGGGAGTGCCTGGCTTTGAGGTGCAAGGCGGATGGCAGGGCGTGTTTGCTCCAGCCGGGACGCCGCCGGAAGTCGTGGCCAAGCTGAACAAAGCGTTCAACGATGTGATGGCGTCCCCCGCGATACGCCAGCGCTTCGAATCCATGGGCCTGGACGTCGCAGGAGGCTCCCCGGAAGACATGTCGCGCTATTTGGCCAAGGAGACCGAGATCTACCAGGACATCGCGCGAGCAGCCAAGATCGAAAAACAATGACCCCTTGCCACGGAGACACTTCGATAATGAACGCACGCACTCAAGGGCCTGGGGCTTCGGGCTCCGACGACTCCACGCAATATACGCTGCTCTTCGAGAAAAATGTCACGATCGAAGTCAGCGACGGCGCCCGGCTCAGCGCGAACGTTTTTCGACCGCGCGAGCCGGGACGCTATCCCGTCATCATGGCCGCTGGCGTGTATGGAAAGGACGTGCATTTCGCCGACGGCTTCAAGCCTCAGTGGGAAAAACTGTGTCGCCTGTATCCCGGCCTGTGCGAGGACGGCTCCACCGGGAAGTATCTCCGGTGGGAGACGGTCGATCCCGAGCGGTGGGTCCCGCACGGCTATGTGGTCATCCACGTTGATGCGCGCGGCAGTGGCAAGTCCCCGGGCTACCTCGACCCGATGTCGCCGCGGGAGATTCAGGACTATTACGAAGCCATTGAATGGGCCGGCACCCAGTCGTGGAGCAACGGCAAGGTCGGCTTGATAGGAATTTCGTACTATGCCGCCACGCAGTGGTTGGTCGCCGCGCTGCGGCCGCCCCATCTCGCAGCGATCGTGCCTTGGGAGGGGCGATCGGACCATTACAGGGACTATGGCTACCACGGCGGGATCATGAGCAATGGCTTTTTGTTCTCGTGGTGGCCCAAGCAAGTCCTCTCCAACCAGCATGGAAATGCGAATACGCCTTACCGCGATAGGGATGACGGCCTTCCCACGACGGGGCCTGCCTTGGACGAAGCCATGCTACTCGGCAATAGGAACGATTACCCCGCGGAGATGGCCAAGCACCCGCTTTGCGACGCCTGGCACAAGCAACGCAGCCCCGACTTGGCCCGCATCGATGTGCCGCTGCTCTCGGCAGGGAACTGGGGAGGACCGGGCAATCACCTGCGCGGCAACATCGAAGGCTACCTGCGGGCAGGATCCAAGCAAAAGTGGCTTTCGATGCATATCGGCACCCACTACGAGAGCTTCTACCTGCCTCGCTACGTGGCAATGCAAAGGCGTTTTTTCGACCATTTCTTGAAAGGCGAGGACAACGGCTGGCAGGATACTGCTCCCGTGCAGTTGTCCATCCGCACGGTCGATGGCGAGATACGCAGGGACGAGAACGAGTTTCCCCTGGCCCGAACCCGATGGACCCGCTACTACCTCCATCCATCTGACGCGTCCCTGACCCTGCGCGAGCCCGCGGGGACGAGCGAGGCAAGCTTCGAGGCCATGGAAACAGGATTGCATTTCCATACCGCCCCCTTCGAGCAGGAGACGGAAATCACCGGGTTCATCACCTTGCGGCTCTGGATCGCCTCGACCACTCGCGACGCCGATATCTTCGCCGTGCTGCGCCTATTCGACCCCTCAGGAAAAGAGGTGATTTTCGATGGCGCCCACGAGCCGACTCCCGTTACGAGAGGATGGCTGCGGGCCTCGCACCGCAAGCTGGACGAAGCGATGACGACTCCCTATCGGGTCTATCACGCGCATGATGAAATCCAAAAGCTGGCCCCCGGCACTTACTACCCGCTCGATGTCGAGATCTGGCCCACCTCCATCGTCATTCCGAAAGGCTATCGCTTGGGCCTGACGCTGCAAGGCAAGGACTTCGAGTTCGAGAACGTGAAGGGGCGCCTGACGCATACGCACCCGGCCGATCGCGGTGGAGAAGACTTCCGCGGGCGCACGACGGTTTGTTCTGGACCGGAACGACCTTCTTATCTCGTTCTTCCGGTGATTCCCCCGAGCTAAGGCCAGCGCTTGCAGTCGTGGGCCGCGCACGCGTCGATCTCGGCGGCGCCCGTCCTGCGGGTGCCTGCTCCCGTGGATGCGTATCGCGCCGCGGACGCGATAGCGCATTGAGCCCGAGAACAGTCGGCAAGGCAGGTCTTCTTGGCTGACTGAGATACGCCGTGGCGGCGTATCATTCGCTGCTTCTGCAAGTCTGGACTGAGGGAGCAGCGATGTGGGACGGTAGCGAGGGATTCGACTACAGCGTTCTGACGTTCAAGAAAGATGCGGACCGGTGGATGGCGGCGTGGCGACTTCGCCAGCAGGGCGCACATATCGAGGTTCGCAATGTCGGCGATGGCCCGGAGATTTTCGAGCTTCACGTATGGATGCCCAAAGGGCCCATCGTGCGGACCAGCGTCGAGCAGATGGTAACGGCGGCGAAAAAGAAGGAAAAAGAAGAGATCCTCGCCTGCGGGTGCTGCTAGGTGGCATGCACGCGAGGGCCGGGAGCCGTTTCTGATTAGGGGTGGCCAGGGAGCGCCTCCCGGACGCCGCGTGCAGAGGCCTTCTTGGAGCTTCGCAGCAAAGCATAGCGGCTGGTGGCCGGAGGAGCCCAGCTTTCCGCACTCCGTCATTGATCTGCATCAAGATCGGGCGCGAGAGCACGGCTCGTACGATCGTCAGTCGGCGGTGAATATTTTTCGCAGCGAAGGGGGCGCCTGCGTTGCCCCATAAGCTGAATCGTGTGCGGCATAAACGGATTTGTTCGGCCGGTTTCGTAAGCGCAGCGTATCTTTCCATGCCGGGAGGGAGGCGACTAGCAGGGCATGGAGCAGGACGACGAGGACGCCGAAGGGCCAGAGGCCGACTACATCTTGGTGTTCGAGGAGGGGGCGAAAGCGCAGGCCAGGGAGGTGGCATTGAGGCTGCATGGCCGGAACGCGCATGTGGAACTTCATTCCAGGTCAGGCCGAATCGAGCTGCACGTGTGGTGGCTGCGCCGTTAACTGCCGCTGCGCTTGGTGGCCGCAATCTGCACCCAGCATCCCGAACGTCTGTGTCCGGTCATCGAGTTGGCCTGGCAGGCAAGTCATCGGTCGTGCGCAACCGCGAACGACGTTGCGCGTAGTCCGGCAATGTAGGCATCGCTCGCGCACAAGTCGCTCGCGGACGCGATCTCTTCTGTAATGATTCTTGCGATTTCCCGACGCGTCGCCTCCGGATACGGCGTGGTTTGCACCAGTCGTTGAATGGCGAGGACGACACCTGTCAGCTGTCCTTCCAAGTAGTCGTGTTTTTCTTCAGCAGTCATACGTCAAGGGAGATGGAGCACGGGGCCAACGCTGAAGCAACCAGCGGCCGGATGAATGATAAGGAATGAGGGGGACTATAGCTTACCGTCCTTGCGGCAGGCCATCATCGATACCCTTCGTCCTTCCGTGCGAACCTTGGTGCCACCCATGGCATCGGCATCGTCTCGTTCCTTTCTTTTCGAGGCGGGTGCATGACACCGGCAGAGGAGGAAGCAGCACGAACGCCGATGCGATGCTAGAGTTGCTTTGCTAGGACAACAAGGGAGGACGCCATGTCTCAGAAGCGTGTAGAAACTGCGTTCTTTTCTCTGTTTGACTGGGACTTCACCTATTCGGATGAAGATGGAACCGAGAGGGAAAGAAGCGTCGCCCTCTCCGGCCTGGACAGCGTGTCAGTGCGTTGCAGGTCATGCGGGGAAAGTTTCCGGGCGATCAACGGTCGTCCGGAACTTTCGGAAGGCGTGGGCTGCTTTGTCGTGAGATGCCGGAAGTGCGGCGCGTCGGAAGAAATCGGCTGCGATGTTTTTGACTGACCAGGATTGTTCTTCTGCGAGGTCGGAGTTGGGTGCCGATGGCCTCGGGATCCGGCATGCCGCACGACTTCATAGTCGCCAGCCTTGGTGCGCACGCGCTGCAAATTTCATTATTGCAATTTGTTACAATCGCCGTAATAATTCGGCCCTTTGGATACATGGCAGGTTCGTAGCCGAATGTGGATCAAAGAGAGGGCCGAGCTCGACTATTTCGTTCTTACGTTCAAGACCGTGGCCGATCGGTGGGGTGCCGTGTATCGATTGCGCCAACAATGCGCGTACATCCAAGTTTGCGACGTCGGAGAGGATCCTAAACGCTTGCAGCTGCACGTGTGGCTACCGAAGAAGCGGGAGGCGCATCCGCTCGGTGGGCCAGCATTGGGGCCGGCGTGAGCGGCGCCGCCATCCGGTGCTCGCTGGCGGGGAGCTGGCCTAGAACCGGGGTTCCCCGGTGCACGCGGCACCGAGGGCGGCAAGTCGCGCGGCCCGGGGCCCGAGCCGCATCCGCAAATTGCGAGAGATCGTCCTACACGCTCGTCAATTCAACGTAATCCCGCTTTTCTTCACGACGTCCTTCCATTTCTCGATTTCTGCGCGCCGGAAAGCCTCGAGTTCTTCAGGCGTGGATCCGACGAGCTCGGCGCCTATGCCCTCGAGCTTGGTCTTGACTTCGGGATCCTTGAGCACTTCGGCCAGTGTGGCCGACATCTTGTCGACGATGGGCTTGGGCGTACCCGCGGGTGCGAACACGGCATTCCATTCGTACGACGAAAAACCCGGCACGCCGGACTCCGCGATGGTGGGCAAGTGGGGCAGGACAGGCGAGCGTTTGTCTCCGCCCACTGCGATGGGTCGCAGTTTGCCGCTTTGAATGTGTGTCCATGCCGAGCCCAGGCTGGCGAACATAATGGGCACCTGGCCGGACATCACGTCGACCATGGCTGGGCCGCCGCCTTTATAGGCGACGTGCACGAGGGAGGTTCCCGCCATGACGTTGAAGAGTTCGCCCGCCAAGTGTTGCGCCGAGCCTGGGCCGGCCGAGGCGAAGTAGGCCGGGTTCTTGGACTTGCCATTCTTGATCAGGCCTTGCACTGAGTTGATCAGTGTGCTGTTTGGCGAAGTCACGAGCACGTTGGGGACGCGCAGCAGCAAGGAGACCGCCTGGAAATCCTTGAGCGTGTCGAAGCTCATTTTGGATTGCAGGGCGGGGTTTTGCGCGTGATTCGACGCGTCGAGCATGAAGGTGTAGCCGTCGGGGGCCGAGCGCGCGGCAGCAGCGCCGCCTATCATGCCGCCGGCACCGCCTTTGTTGTCGATGATGACGGACTGCCCGAGTTTGGCCGATAGCTTGGGCCCGATGACGCGGGCGACAACGTCCACGGTCCCGCCGGGCGGGTAGGTGACGATCAGGGTGATGGGCTTTTCGGGCCACGCGGCTTGCACCGCCAGTGGCAGGGCAGCGGCCAGAAGGCCTGCGGCGAAGTTGCGGTAGGGGATCATGGGGTCTCGTCTCCTTGGAATCCAAAACAGCTTCTGGGGTTGATCACGAGTATGCGCTGGCGCAGCGCCGGATCGCTGATCCAGTCGTCCAGTGCACGGCGGGTTTGTGCATACGTCACGCCCGGGTGCTGGGTGTGGGGCCAGTCGCTGCCCCATAGCAATCGGTCTGGCCCGACATGCGCGAGGAGGAGCTCGGCGGCCCTGCGCGCGTCGGCGCCGGAGGGGTCGCGCCAGTTCCGGTACGCGCCGGAGAGCTTGACCCAGAGGTCATAGTCGCCGGCGGCTTCGAGCAGCCAGCGGAACCCGGGGTCGGCCGTGCCCAATGCGGGGTCGGGGCGGCCGAAGTGGTCCACGACCAATCGGCAATGCGCCGGTTGGAGCGCCGTCACGATGTCCGCCAGCCTTGCCGCCTCGACGTGGAGTTCGACATGCCAGCCTAACTCGCGTACGCAACCCAGCAGGTCCCGCCACGTTCCATCTTCCAGCGTCGGCAACGGTTGGCCGATGAGATTCAGCCTGATGCCCACGACGCCAGCCTGGGCCATGCGCCCGAGTTCGGCTGCGTTCGTGCGTGCGTCCACGACGGCGACGCCTTTGAGCCGGTGGGGGGCCAGGCGGATGGCATCGAGCATGTAGCGGTTGTCTGTGCCGAGGAAACTGGGTTGGATGAGAAGGCCCGCCTGCAGGCCATGGGCGTCGAGGTGCGCCAGGTAGGTCTCCAGCAGCGCATCGTTCTCTGGCGCGTAGCGGCGTCCGGGCGCGAGCGCGAGCGAACGGGCAAAAACGTGCGCGTGGGTATCCACGGCAGGCGGCATGATGGTTGCCAAGAATGTCTCTCCAGGATTCTCGCCGGCCCTACCGGCCGGAATGCGGGCGATTCTAGGAAGGCTTGATATATTTATCTATCCAGGTTTTTATGTTTTTACATAAGGATTTGTGATGGATATCCGCCGGCTGGAGGAGTTCCTGACGGTGCTGGACACCGGAAGTGTGAGCAAGGCAGCGGAGCGCCTGGGCATCGCCCAGCCGGCGTTGAGCCAGTCATTGGCACGGCTCGAGCGCGAGTTGGGGGTGCGCCTGTTCCAGCGCTCCAGGCGGGGTGCAGAGCCCACCGCGGCGGCGCGCCAGATTGCCGAAGACGTTCGCAGCGGCGTCTCCCGCATTGCCAATGCCCTGGATGCGGCGCAGGCCATTGCCAGGGGGCGGGCCGGCGTGCTGCGCGTGGGGCTAGTGTCCAGCGCCCTGATCGATATCCTTCCCCGGGGCTTGCGGGCGTTGCGCGAACACGCGCCAGGCGTGCGTGTCGTGCTGCGAGAAATGAGCAACGCGGAGCAGGCCCAGGCCTTGTCCCGAGGCGAGATCGACGTCGCATTGGCACACACGCCGGTCGCACTGACCGGCGTCATGCAGGAAAAAGTGCTGATGCGCGAGCGGCTGGTGGCGGCGGTCCCGGCCGACCTGGGCCCGGGCCGGGAAGACCGGGTTTCCATGGCGGAAATCGCCCGGGCGGGCCTGGTCATGTTTCCCCACTCGCAGTTGCCGACCTTTTACGAATCCGTGATGGATACCTTCCGCAAGGCGGGACTGGATGCCGAGGTGGTGCAGGAGGCCAACCGCACGTTGACGGTATTGGCCTGCGTGGCCGCGGGCTGCGGCATAGCGTTGCTTCCCAGCTGGATACGTTCGCTGGATTTCAAAGGTGTGCGCTATTGCGAAGTGGCCGACGGGGCGCGCCTGCCGCGCTTCGACGTCAGCGCGATCTGGCCCAAGCGGTCGGTGCCCGGGCTGGCGGACGCGTTCGTGCGAGCTTGCGAAACGCCGTAAATCTGTGCCTATCCCCCACCGGAATCCCTGGGGGAACCCCGTCTTTACGTGGGCCCGGCGGTCGTAGACAATCCGAGAAGTTTCAAAATATTTCAAACGCATCGAGTGGGGCGGCGCGCCTGCCGGGCGCGCCAGCGGCTCCAAGCGCGCTGTCTGCAACGGAGGAGAGCATCGTGAAGACGAGGATGCGCCCGGGGAGGAGAGCCGGGGCGGTCTTGCTGGGCTTGTTCGGGCCCCTTTCGGTGCCGGCGGGGGATGCCTCGGCCGCCGAGCAGCTCAGGTATTTCGCTGCGACGCAGAGCCTGAACCTCGCTGCGGCGGAGTCGCTGATCTGCCAAGAGTACTTCGGGAGGGCCCTGGTGCCCCGGGTTCGCCAATTGCGGTCGGAACTGATCCTGCGCTCGGGGCTTCCCGATCCGCGCGAGGCGATCGAAAGCGCTGAACGAGAAGTCAAGGGGCTCTATTCGGCCGGCCTCGACGCTTTGCAAGCTGCCGGCAAACAGCTGGCGGAGTATTGCAGCGCTGCGCAGGCGCGCATCGAAGAGATCGTGACCCAGGTGGACGGGAGCGTCTACGGGTGGCGATGAGCCTGTGCGCATCAATGGCTTGCTGGCGCAGGAGTCCTTGTCGGCGGGGGGAGAGCAGCGCGTCTTTTGGATCCGAAGGTCCGGCGCATCATCCCCGCATCGTTCGCGCTGGCCGGCATCGGATTGGCGTTCTTGCACGTGGCGTGAGAACTGTCGTCTTTGCCACGGCGATCCCCTTGACAGGGGATATGCTCATAATTAGCATAAATGGTGATCCCTTTTTTTATGAGCCAAAAATGCTCATATTGAGCATAAACACGTTGCGGACTACGACATGACCAAGGCTGCGCTTCGCGTTCTCGAATTCGATCATCCATCTCTCGTCCGGGACGCCGAAGCCAGCGCGTGCACGGTGGGCCGGGCATGGGCCAAGGTGCCCGAGCCGCTGCCGGCCGAGCGCCGGGCAGCGCTGAAGGCGCGGATCCGTGAGCTGCTGGAACGCGAAAATGCTGTGCTGGTCGCCCATTACTACGTGGATGCGGAACTGCAGGAATTGGCCGAGGAAACCGGTGGCTGTGTGGCCGATTCCCTGGAAATGGCGCGTTTCGGGCGCGATCACCCCGCAAAGACGCTGGTGGTGGCAGGCGTGCGATTCATGGGCGAAACCGCCAAGATACTCAGCCCCGAGAAGCGCGTGCTGATGCCGGACCTGGAGGCAACGTGCTCATTGGACCTCGGCTGTCCGGCCGACGCGTTTTCGGCATACTGTGACGCCCATCCGGATCGCACGGTGGTGGTGTACGCCAATACGAGTGCAGCGGTGAAGGCTCGGGCGGACTGGACCGTGACCTCGGCGATTGCACTCGAGGTCGTGGCTCATTTGCACGCGCAAGGGCAAAAAATCCTTTGGGCACCCGACAGGCACCTGGGCGCTTACGTTCAAGCGCAGACAGGCGCGGACATGCTGCTCTGGCAGGGGTCCTGCCTGGTACATGACGAGTTCAAGGGCATTGAGCTGGAGTTGTTGCGCGCCGAGCATCCCCAGGCCAAGGTGCTGGTTCATCCGGAGTCTCCGCCATCGGTCGTGGCCCAGGCCGACGTGGTTGGATCGACTTCGCAGCTGATCAGGGCGGCACGCGAGCTCGATGCCACGCACTTCATCGTGGCCACTGATCAAGGGTTACTTTACAAAATGCGGCAGGCGGCGCCCGGCAAGACCTTCATTGCTGCGCCCACGGCTGGCAACGGTGCGACCTGCAAGAGCTGCGCCCATTGCCCGTGGATGGCGATGAACGGGTTGGCCAATCTGGCCGATGCGTTGGAGCACGGCGCGGGCGAGATCCTCTTGGATCCTGCGCTCGGCGAACGCGCACGGATTCCCATCGACCGCATGCTCGACTTCGCTGCCAGCCGCAACCGGCGAGTCCAGGCGAGCGGCGACTTGGCGCGGGACATGGCCTTGTTCGCGGGGGTGGGGCCGGCCTGATCGATGCGGGGACAACGTGGTCGGCCGACGGGTCGATGCGGCTTTCCTGCGGGGGGCCATGCTAGAATCGAAACGACACTTTTGGGTGCCCATCGGCCTTGCGCCTGTGGGCATTTTGCTTGTTAGGCCGTCTTGCCGCTGGCATCCGACCGGAGTATCCGTGCATGTTTGACCTCATTCGTAACCATCGCCGCTGGATGCAGTTTGTCTTGCTGCTGCTGATCCTGCCGTCGTTCGTCTTCGTTGGCATACAGGGTTACTCCAATTTCATGGAACGCGAGAGCGCGTTGGCCAAGGTGGCGGGTGAATCGGTCACGCAGCAGGAATTCGATGCCGCGGTCAGGGGTCGGCTGGACCAACTGCGGTCCATGATGGGCGCGCAGTTCGATCCCCAGCTTTTCGATACGCCAGCCATGCGCAAGGCGGTCTTGGACGAGATCATCAACACGCGGCTGATCGCGGCCGAGGCTTCCAAGAACTATTTCTCGGCTTCCGACGATTTGCTGCGGACCACGATCCAAGCCATTCCGGCGGTGCAGGAAAACGGCCGTTTCAGCAATGCCCGCTATCGTGACGCGCTGGCGGCCCAGGGCATGACGCCGGTCATGTTCGAGGCCCAGTTGCGCCGCGACCTCGCCCTGCAGCAAGTGTTGGGGCCGGTTGCGCAATCGGCGGTCGTGCCCGAGGCCGTCATGGATCGCCTCGTCGCCGCGGCGACCGAGCGCAGGGAGATCCAGATGCTGCGCTTTGCGGCGGCAGACTACCGGGCCAAGGTCGAGGTCACGGACGACGACGTCAAGGCCTATTACGAGGCCAATCGTTCGCGCTTCCAGTTGCCCGAGCGCGTCGACGCGCAATACGTGGTGCTGGACCAAAACGCGGTGACGCCCAACATTTCGGTGTCTGACGAGGACATCAAGGCCTACTACGAGCAGAACCAGGCCCGCTATCGCCAAGAGGAGCAGCGCCGCGCCAGCCATATCCTGGTCGCGGTCGAAAGCGGGGCGAGTGAAGCCGCGCGCGAGGAGGCCCGCAAGAAAGCGCAGGCCCTCGCCGAGCAGGCCAAGGCGCCGAACGCGGATTTCGCCAAGCTCGCGCGTGAAAACTCCCAGGACCCGGGTTCCGCAGGCAACGGCGGCGATCTCGACTGGTTCGGGCGTGGCATGATGGTCAAGCCTTTCGAGGATGCCGCGTTTGCGCTCAAGGAAGGCGAGGTGTCGGAAGTCGTGCCGACCGACTACGGCTTCCACATCATCAAGCTGACCGGCGTCCGCCCGGCGGTAGTCAAGCCGCTGGCCGAGGTGCGCAACGAAATCGTCGAGGAGATCAAGCAGCAGCAGGCGGCCCGCCGCTTTGCGGAGGCGGCCGAGCAGTTCACCAACCTGGTGTATGAGCAAAGCGATACGCTCGAACCTGCGGCCCAGAAGTTCGGCCTCAAGATCCAAGAGGCGCAAGGCATCGGCCGCAGCGGCCAGCCCGGCAACGACGTGCTGGGCAATCCCAAGGTCGCCCAGGCGCTGTTTTCCGAGGAAGTCCTGCAGGAAAAGCGTAACTCCGGCGTGATCGAGTTGGCGCCGAATCGCTTGGCTGCCGTCCGCGTGACCCGCCACATTCCCTCTACCGTGCAGCCCTTGGATGAAGTCGCGGCGACCATTCGCCAGCAATTGACCGATGAGCGCGCCATGGGCTTGGCACGCGAAGAGGGAGAGAAACGATTGAAGGCCCTGCGCGAGCAGGATTCCACGCAAGGCTTCGGCGCTCCGGTCACGGTGGCGCGCAATGCGCCCCAGGGAGTGGCTCCCACGGTGGTGGACGCGGTGATGAAGGCGCCTACCGACAAGCTGCCTGCGTTCGTCGGCACGACGACTGGCGATGCCTACGTCATCGCGCGCGTGCTCAAGGTCGAGGCCGCACCCAAGCCCGAAGCGAGCGTCATCGCCGCGGAGAAATCCATGATGGAGCGCCGCTGGGCGCAGGCCGAACAATTGGCCGTGCTCCAGATGCTGCGGGAAAAATATCAAGTCAGCGTCACGGCCGACGCGCAAGGCGCGTCCTCGTCCGCGGCGCGTTGACCGGCCTGGGCGAGGCCCGCAAGGCGCCTCGCTACGTCCTGGGGGTAGCCTTCAAGCGTTCGCGGGGCCGAGCAGCGGCTCGAGATGTCGCCAGACGTTGTCCAAGATGCGTGGCTGCGCCTGTTCTGTTGGATGCAGGCGGTCGGGCTGGAACAATTCTATGTGTTCGGCCACGCCTTCCAGCAGGAAGGGCAACAGCGCCACCTTGCGTGATTGCGCCACTTTCGCGAACAACTGTTGGAAGCGCTGCGTGTAGTCGCGCCCGTAATTGGGCGGAATCTGCATGCCTGCCAATAGCACGCGTGCGCCTGCTGCCTGCGACGCCTGCACCATTTTGTCCAGATTTTGCTCCGTCATTTGCAGTGATAAGCCGCGCAAGGCGTCGTTGGAACCGAGCTCGACAATCACGATGCGCGGTCGGTGCTGCGAAAGCAAGGCCGGCAGGCGGCTGACGCCGCCGCTCGTCGTGTCGCCGCTGATGCTGGCGTTGACCACGCGGTAGTCGTATTTGCGCTCGCGTAGCCGGCGCTCCAGCAAGGCCACCCATCCCGTTCCCCGTGCCAGGCCGTACTCGGCGGACAGGCTGTCGCCCAAGACGAGCAACACCGGCGCGGAACTCGATTGCGTCGCATCTGTCTTCTGGCTTTGCGCGGCGGCAGGCAGTCCGGCTAACGCGATGGCGAGACATAGCGCGCTCGTCAATGTCCGGCGTCGCCCATCGGGCGCAGTCGGGGCGGCGATGTCGGTCGGTAGCGATGAGCGAGGCTTTATCATGTCTTTCCTTTCTTCAGGCGATGCAACCATGACGGGAATCTCCCCATCCGACGCCAGCCAGCATGCCGCCGCGTCCAAGGCCGGCCATGCGATCGCCGTGCGGTCGTTGGCCAAGCGGGTCACCGATTCGAGCGGAGAGCTCGCCATTCTCGATGGGGTCGATTTTACGGTGGCCTATGGAGAGACCGTGGCCATTACCGGGAGTTCGGGCTCGGGCAAGTCCACGCTACTGGGCCTGCTGGCGGGATTGGACGTGCCGACGGAAGGAAACGTCTACTTGGCGGGGCAGGACCTCTTCGCGCTTGATGAAGACCAACGGGCGCAGCTTCGTGCCCGCCATGTCGGGTTCGTATTCCAATCATTCCAGCTTCTGCCGCACCTCACCGCGTTGGAAAACGTCATGCTGCCCTTGGAGTTGGCCGGGCGGGAGGCGCGCGCCAAGGCGACCGCGATGCTGGAGCGGGTCGGGTTGGGCGCGCGGCTGCGGCACTATCCCAAGACGTTGTCGGGTGGCGAGCAACAGCGCGTCTCGCTGGCGCGTGCGTTCGTGGTGGAACCCGACCTCTTGTTCGCAGACGAGCCGACCGGCAGCCTGGATTCGGCGACCGGCGAAGCTATCATCGACCTCATGTTCTCCCTGCACCGCGAGCGGGGGACGACGCTGCTGCTCGTCACGCATGATGCCAAGCTGGCACAGCGGTGCGCCCGCCAACTGGTGATCGCCGGTGGCAGGTTGGTGCACGACTCAGGCTCGGACATCGTGTAGCGGCCGTTCAGCCGCGATTGCGCAGGGCCCGCGCGGCGGGGGCGATTTCGCTCGCGGTCAATCCCAACGGGCCGGTGCCGCGTGCAACCAAATCGTCGGCGGCTGCGCCATGCAGCCATACGCCGGCGCGTGCGGCCTCGCCTATGTCCATGCCCTGGGCCAGTAGCGCGCCCAGCATGCCGGCCAGGACGTCGCCTGTGCCGGCAGTCGCGAGGCCGGCGTTGCCGCTGCCGTTGACAGACCATGATCCGTCCGGTCCGCAGACGATGCTACCTGCACCTTTCAGCACGATCCAACTGCGATAGCGCATCGCAAGCTCCCGGGCGCTCGCAATGCGGTCCGCCTGGATCTCCTCGGTCGAAGCGCCCAATAGGCGGGCGGCCTCGAGCGGATGGGGAGTGAGGATCGCCGGACCGCTGCGCGCGGCCAGCGCGCGGGACAACTCGGGGATGGCGGCGAGCAAGGCCAGCGCATCGGCATCCAGGACCAGCGGAACGGTCGTGGGGGCCTCGGCGAGGAGGCGGGCCAGCCAGCGTGCGGCGCATTCGTCCGCGCCCAATCCGCAGCCTGCGACCCATACCGTCACGCCGAGGCGTTCGGCCTGGTCCAGCAGCCCTTCAGCATCGCGCAGCATCAGTTCCGGATGCAGGGGGTCGTAGGCGGGCGTCGAGGAGGGCGCCGCCGCCATGCCCACGAGGATCTTGCCTGCGCCGCCGTATAGGGCCGCGCGAGCGGCCAGCAATGCGGCGCCCGTCATGCCCGGTGCGCCGCCGAGCAGGCCGAGCGTGCCGAAGCTGCCCTTGTGCGTGTCGTGCGGTCGGGGGCGGAAAAGCGCGGCGCAGTCGGTGCGGCGCGTGAGCCTGCCGGCGTGCGCGGCATGCTGGCGGATCAAGTCGGAGAGGCCGAGGTCGGCGACGCTGACGGTTCCCGCATGATCTTTGCCGGCACGGGTGTGCAGCCCGGGCTTGTCTGCGATGAAGGTAAGCGTGTGCTGGGCGATGAAGGCGCCGGGTTGCGCGGTGCCCGTGTCCGAATCGAGTCCGCTGGGCGTGTCGAGCGCGAGGACGGTCGCAGGCTGGTGGGACGCCCACTCTGACCAGCGCCGTGCCTGCTCCGGCAGGGGGCGGGACAGGCCAATGCCGAACATGGCGTCGACGATGAGCCTCGGTGCCAAGCGAGGCGGCTCGTTTGCGTCGGGCTCGCCCGGCTGCAGCAACCCGGGCGGCAATTCTTTCCAGGCCTGTTCGGCATCGGACGGGCGTCGGTCGCAGGGCAGGGACCACACCCGCACTTGGCGCCCGGCTCGGTGCAAGAGCGCCGCGAGCATGAGGCCGTCGCCGCCGTTATTGCCGGGCCCGCACAGGATGTCCACGGCGTGGCGCGGCCAGCGTGCGGCGATCAAGTCAGCCGCGGCGCGGGCGGCGCGGCGCATCAGGGTGTGCGGGGGCAGCGCGGCCTGCGCTTCGCGTTCGATGTGCCGGATCGCCGGCGTGCGGAACAATAGGTGCGATGACTCTTCCATGAACGAATTCTTGCGCGCGCGGCGGCGCCTGTCCAATGCCCGAGCGAAGGAGGGACGCGGCGATGGGCGCGGTGCCCCTCGTGGTTTTCCCGGATGCCCCGCTACGAAGTAAAATCTCGGCTGGCACGCGGTACTCCTCGCGTTTTCCGTCACCTCCTCCGCTTCCTGCTCTCTTATCGTGGCCTCCATTCTGCGCCTCTCCGGCCCCCTTGCCCTTTCCTCGTTTCGTCGTGAACGTCTGCTGCGTCGGCTCCAGGCTTTGCATGCCTCGGTCGCCGATGTCGCCGCCCGCTATGTGCATTTCGTTTCCGTGGACGGCGAGCTGACGGCGGACGAGCACCAACGCTTGGAAAAGCTGCTGCGTTACGGCGATCCCGCGCCGCAGGCCCCGCAGGGCCTGGAGTTGCTCGTCGTGCCGCGGCTCGGCACGGTCTCGCCGTGGGCCAGCAAGGCGACCGACATCGCTCACAACTGCGGGCTCCCGCAGGTGCGCCGGATCGAGCGCGGCGTTTCCTACACCCTGGTGCTCAAGCGCGGTTTGCTGGGCGCTGCCAAGGCACCGTCCTCCGACGAACTGGCCAAGCTGGCCGACGCGCTGCACGACCGCATGACCGAGACGGTGGTCGATGCCGGCTTCGACGGTGCGCAATTGTTCGCCACCTTGCCTGGCAAGCCCATGCAGACCGTGCCGGTGCTGGCCGAAGGTGCGCAGGCACTGGCGGTTGCCAACCGGACGCTTGGGCTGGCGCTTTCCGACGACGAAATCGCTTACCTCGTCCAGGCCTTCACCGACCTGGGCCGTGACCCGACCGACGTCGAGCTGATGATGTTCGCCCAGGCCAATAGCGAGCACTGCCGCCACAAGATTTTCAATGCGCAATGGGTGATCGACGGCGAAGCGAAGTCCGAGACCCTGTTCGGCATGATCCGGGCCACCCACCGCGCCCAGCCTGAAGGGACGGTCGTGGCGTATTCGGACAATGCCGCCATCATGGCGGGCGGCAAGGCCGAACGCTTTCACGTCCAGCCCGGCGGGCAGGGGCAGGTCTACGGCCGCCGAGAGGCCGTCGTCCATACCCTGATGAAGGTCGAGACGCACAACCACCCGACGGCGATTTCGCCTTTCCCGGGCGCATCCACCGGGGCGGGCGGCGAAATCCGGGATGAAGGCGCTACCGGGCGCGGATCCAAGCCCAAGGCAGGCCTGACCGGATTCACGGTCTCGCATTTGCGTTTCGAGGACGCCATCGAGCCTTGGGAGCGAGACGGGCACGGCGCGCCGGACCGCATCGCTTCGCCTTTGTCCATCATGATCGAAGGCCCGCTCGGCGGCGCGGCGTTCAATAACGAGTTCGGCCGGCCCAATCTGCTCGGTTACTTTCGCACCTTCGAGCAAACGGCTGGCGGCGTGCGCTGGGGTTACCACAAGCCCATCATGATCGCGGGCGGCCTGGGCAGCATCGAAGAGGGCTACACCCACAAGCAGGAGCTGCCCCCGGGCGCGTTGTTGATCCAGTTGGGCGGTCCGGGCATGCGCATCGGCATGGGGGGCGGCGCGGCCTCCAGCATGGGCGTGGGCAGCAACGCGGCCGACCTCGATTTCGATTCCGTCCAACGCGGCAACCCCGAAATCGAGCGTCGTGCGCAGGAGGTCATCGATCGCTGCTGGCAGCTGGGCCCCGAGAATCCGATTCTTTCCATCCACGACGTCGGCGCGGGTGGCCTATCCAATGCATTTCCCGAGCTCGTGGACGGCGCCGGGCGCGGCGCGGTGTTCGATCTGCAGCGCGTCCCGGTCGAAGAGTCGGGCATGTCGCCCGCCGAAATCTGGTGCAACGAATCGCAGGAGCGCTATGTGCTCGCGATCCTGCCCCAGGACCTCGACCGGTTCGACGCCATCGCTCGGCGCGAGCGCTGCCCATACGCCGTGGTGGGGGTCGCTACCGAGGAGCGCCAACTGCGCGTCGTCAACGGTGAAGGGTTTTCCGCCCCCGACGTACCTGCTGCGGAATGGGCGCGGACTGCGCGGCCGGTGGATGTGCCGGTGGATGTCATCCTGGGCAAGCCGCCCCGCATGGAGCGCAACGTAACGCGCCAGCCCGGCGCGGGCGAGCCCCTGGACGTCGTGGGCTTGGATTTGGATGACGTTGCGCTGCGCGTATTGCGTCATCCTACCGTGGCGAACAAGACGTTCCTCATTACGATCGGCGACCGCACCGTCGGCGGCCTTTCTGCGCGCGATCAAATGGTCGGGCCGTGGCAAGTGCCGGTGGCCGATTGTGCGGTGACGCTTGCCGATTACAGCGGCGTGCGGGGGGAGGCCATGGCCATGGGCGAACGCACGCCGGTGGCCGTTATTGATGCGCCTGCATCGGGTCGCATGGCGGTGGCCGAAGCCATCACCAACCTTGTCGCGGCGCCCGTCGCGCGCATGGAAGACGTCAAGCTGTCGGCCAACTGGATGGCCGCGTGCGGCGAGCCCGGGCAAGACGCCGCACTTTACGACACGGTCAGTGCCGTGAGCACGCTGTGCCAGCAGGTTGGCCTGGCGATCCCGGTCGGCAAGGACTCCCTGTCCATGCGCACGACCTGGACGGAGAACGGCGAGGAACGGCGCGTCGTGGCGCCCGTCTCGCTCATCGTGACGGCGTTCGCGCCCGTCACCGATGCCCGCAAGACGCTGACGCCGCAAATACGCACCGACCAGGGCGACACGACGCTCATCCTCATCGATTTGGGCCGTGGCAAGCATCGGCTGGGCGGCTCCATTTTGGCCCAGGTCATCGGCCAGGTCGGGCAGGAAGTGCCCGACATCGACGCGCCCGACGACTTGCGCGCCTTCTTCGCCGCAATACGCACGCTTGCGGAAAGCGGCGTGATCCTGGCTTACCATGATCGCTCGGACGGCGGACTATTCGCCACCGTGTGCGAAATGGCGTTTGCCGGGCACACGGGGCTGTCGATCAACCTCGACATGCTCACCCTCGACCCCTATGCCTCGGATTGGGGAGATTTCAAGATTCGCCCCGACCAAGTCGCGGTGCAGCGCGATGAGCTGACCATCAAGGCGTTGTTCGCCGAGGAGGCGGGCGCCGTCATCCAGGTGCCAGCCGCTAGCCGCAACGCGGTGATGGAAGTGCTGCGCGGCGCCGGATTGTCGGCCCATTCGCACGTAATCGGCGAGCCCAACGACCGGGACGAAATCGAGTTCTACCGGGATGCCAAGAAAATCTGGTCCAAGCCGCGCGCCGAGCTGGGCAAGGCGTGGAGCGAAGTCAGCCGCCGTATCATGGCGCTGCGGGACAATCCAGAATGCGCCGAGGCGGAGTTCGCGCTGTGGGACAACGCCACCGACCCGGGGCTGTCGCCCCGCGTCGGGTTCGATCCGCAGGAAGACATCGCCGCGCCCATGATCGCAACGGGGGTGCGTCCGCGCGTGGCCATCCTGCGCGAGCAGGGCTGCAATAGCCAGGTCGAGATGGCCTATGCCTTCGATCGCGCCGGCTTCGAAGCCTGGGACGTCCACATGACAGACCTGATTAGCGGGCGCATCGATTTGTCCGGCTTCAAGGGGCTCGTCGCGGTGGGCGGCTTCAGCTACGGAGACGTCCTTGGCGCCGGCGAAGGGTGGGCCAAGACCATCCAATACAACGCGAAGCTGGCCGACATGTTCGCCGCGTATTTCGGCCGGGGCGATACCTTCACGCTCGGTGTCTGCAACGGCTGCCAGATGCTGGCCGCGCTGGCGCCCATGATTCCGGGCGCCCAGGATTGGCCGCGGTTTACCCGCAACCGTTCGGAAAAGTTCGAGGCGCGCCTCTCCCTGGTCGAAATCCCGGCCTCGCCTTCTATCTTTTTCGAAGGCATGGCCGGCTCCCGCATCCCCATCGCCGTGTCGCACGGCGAAGGCTATGCGGATTTTTCGCAGCAAGGCAGGGCAGATGCGGCGATTGCCGCCATGCGTTTCGTCGATCACCTCGGCAACCCGACAGAGGTCTATCCCTACAACCCCAACGGCAGCCCGGGCGGCTTGGCAGGCGTGACGACGGCGGACGGACGTTGCACCGCGCTGATGCCTCACCCGGAGCGGGTGTTCCGCAATGTTCAGATGTCGTGGAGCCCTGAGTCCTGGGGCGAGCGGGATAGCGGGGGCGAGTTCTCCCCCTGGATGCGCATGTTCCGCAACGCGCGTCGCTGGACGGCCTGATTCGGCGCGGCTGCAGGAAGGCTGGATCGCGGTGCAGCCGGTGCCCTCTGGCTGCCTGCAGGGGGCAGGGTGGCTGGCTATCTGCCACGCGGCCCGATAAAAATAAAAACCCCGGGCATTGCCCGGGGAAATAAGGCTGGAGGCCGGACCCAGCCGTGGCAAGGGCCTTGCGGCCCTTATTAGAAGCGATGCTGCAGGCCTATGCCGAGTTGGCGATAGGTCATGTCGCGGTTCTGGTCGAAGTTGTGCACGTCGTTGTCCGCGAAGAACGCGTACAAGTTGGTGCGCTTGGACAGATCGTAGGTGTAGCCCACCGCCCAGCCGTCGACCTTGGACTTGGTCGCTTTCTGCCATGCGGCATAGAGCTTGCCGGGGCCCAGCGGAGCGCTCGCGCCGATGGTGTAGGCGTTGTCGCTCGAGAATTGCCCGCCCGTCGCTACCACGTTGTTGTAGCCGTTCAGGAAAGCCGGGGTGATGTTCTTGGCCCGGGCGTAACCGGCATGGATGGCGGCGACGCCGAAATCATACGAGGCGCCCAGCGTGATGTTGCGGAAGGGGCGGGTGCCAGGCAGCGGTGATTCCACTTGTTGGTAGGTCAGCACCCCCTTGATCGGGCCGTTGTCATACTTCAAGCCCAGGTCGACCATGCGGTTGTTCCGGCCGCTCTCGGGCGCTTCCTGCTCGCCCGTGGTCGGGTTGGCGAACGCGTTGAAGCTGTAACCCACGCCGGCCTGGATGCCATAGAACGAGGGGCTGTAGTAGTACACCGAGTTATTTACCCGGCCGCCGCCCATCACGGCATCGTTATAGGCGAAGGTGCTGCCAACGCTAGCAGTGCTGAAGTTCAGGCCGAAGGGGTTGGCAATGCCCGCCGCCCACATGAAGGCCAGGTTCGTGGTCCGTCCGAGCGTCAGGCGGCCCATGCTATTGCTTTCGAGGCCGACGAAAGCGTAGCGGCCGAATAGCCGGCCATGGGTTTGCTGGCCGTCATCCACCGTAAAACCGTTCTCCAGGGTGAAGATGGCCTTCAGCCCGTTCCCCAGGTCTTCCGAGCCGCGCATCCCGAAACGCGATTGGCTCATCAAACCGCTGTCGATGCCCTTGACGGTCTGGCCATCGACCTTTCGGTAGTCGAAGCCGGCGTCGACGAGACCGTATAGCGTCACGGAACTCTGCGCATGCGCGGCCCCTGCAAATCCGGCTAGCAGGGCAGTCGCGAGTAGGGTTTTCTTCATTCCTTGGTCTCCAGCGTAAAAACGTGTCGGCAGTCGGCTGGGTTGCATCGGTGGGCCACCTAGGGCCGCCCGGCACCCAGCCGCCGGCCAGGGTTGGATTTCCAGGCGAAGCTGCGAAGAAATCTGTAGAAAATTTCATCAGAAAGGATGATGCGTGCCAACCGATAAATTTGGCTGACGACCAAAGGTTGTTGCAATTCCGTCCACGATCGCCGGATTCGTGGTAGCAAAAACAACAGGCGCCGAGGCTGGGTTACAACCGGATACCGGAAGCGCAGGGGTGGGGTGCCTGTGTCCCCACATGCCATAAAAAACCCCGCCGAAGCGGGGTTTCATGCTTGGTCGCACCGGGGCCGAAGCCCCGCCGACGCCGGTCAAGCCGGCATCATGTGCTTAGAAGCGGTGTTGCAGGCCCAGAGCGAATTGCTTGGCGTCCAGGTCTTGGCCGGTCGTCCAGTTGCGGACTTCGTTTTGGGCGTAGTAGGCGTACAGGTTGGTACGCTTGGACAGGTCGTAGGCGTAGCCGACGGCGAAGCCCTTAACCTTGGACTGGGTGGCCTTTTGGTAGGCAGCGTAGGCCTTGCCGGGGCCCAGGGGAGCGCTCAGACCCAGGGTCCAGGCGTTGTCCTTGGTGAAGTTGGCAGCGGTAGCGCCGGTGTTGGTGCGGCCGAAGGCGGCAGAGGCGTTCCAGGCACCCACGTTGCGGATGTTCTTGGCATGGGCGTAACCGCCGTACACGGCCACGACGCCGAAGTCGTAGTTGGCACCCAGGGTCAGGTTCTTGAACTTGCCGTTGTTCGGGGTGGCGCTGGTCGGGTTCAGGTATTGGTACGTGATCACGGCCTTCAGGGGACCGTTGTCGTACTTCAGGCCGACGTCGAACAGGCGGTCGTTGTTACGGCTGCCACCGGCTTCTTGGCCGTTGACGTTGAAGCTGTAACCGAGGGCGCCTTGGAAGCCGGCGAAGTTCGGCGAGTAGTAGTAGATCGTGTTGTCGGCACGGCCGGCGCCCAGGTCGGCGTCGTTGTAGCCGAAGGTGCTGCCGACGGTGGAGGTGCCGAAGCTCAGGCCGAAGGGGTTGACGATGCCGGCGGCCCACATGAAGCCCAGGTTCGTCGTACGGCCGATGGTCAGGCGGCCAGCGGAGGCGCTTTCCACGCCGACGAAGGCGTAGCGGCCGAACAGGCGGTTTTGCAGCTGGGTGCCGTCATCGGCGTTGAAGCCGCTTTCCAGGGTGAAAATGGCCTTCAGACCGTTACCGATGTCTTCCGAACCACGGATACCCCAGCGAGACTGGCCCATCAGGCCGCTGTCGATGCCTTTACGGGAGGCTTGGCCTTCGAGCTTGGTGTAGTTGAAGCCGGCGTCGACGATACCGTACAGGGTGACGTTGCTTTGCGCTTGAGCGGCACCTGCAAAGCCGGCCAGCAGGGCGGCGGCAAGAAGGGTCTTCTTCATTAATAAGGTCTCCAGCGGAGTGAGTAACTCGATAAGACGGAGGGACGTGCCGGAAAGCTGCACTGCTGCGGTTTTCCGTAGCGGCAAGCCCATCTGCCTTGCGTTTGATTTCTACGCGATGTCTTGCTGTGAAGAAATCTCGGGGAATTTCACCAGAAAGGCCCTGGGGTGCCAATAGTTATTTCAGGTGTAATGAATAGGTGTTGCGCTTTAGGCATAAGCTTTTGTTACTTAATTACAACCCTCATGGATCGGCACGCCGCGCATGCCCTGGCTTTCTGCCAATGTCGAGCAAAAAAAAGCCCCGTATCACGGGGCGCAAGGCAGGTTTTTTTTGGTGATTTCAGGGTCAACTAGAGTAAACCCTGATTGAGAAAAAGGGGTTGGGTTGTCCCCGCCAGGGTTGTTGGTTGAATCCAACACTCACTGAATCTTGGCCTTTTCGCGCAGGCTGTTTTGGAAGTCGCGCAGCTTGGCCTGGCGCAGGGATTCCTCGATTTGCGGACGCAGTTGCTCGACCGAGGGGAACTGCACCGGGCGGACGTCGTCCAGGCGGATCACATGCCAGCCGAACTGGGTCTGGACGGGGTTCTCGGTGGTTTGCCCCTTGTTCAGCGAGGCCAGGGCGTCGGCAAACGGCTTCACGTAGGTCGCGGCGGGCGCCCAGTCGAGGCTGCCGCCGTTGGAGGCGGAGCCGGGATCCTTGGACTGCTTGGCGAGCTCTTCGAATTTCGCCCCTTTCTTGAGCTGGGCGATGATGTCGCGGGCCTGGGCCTCGGTTTCGACCAGGATGTGCCGCGCTTGGTATTCATTGTCGCCCTGGGCACCCTTGACCCGGTCGTACTCGGCCTGGATTTCTTGGTCGGTCACGGGGTTCTTGGCGAGGAAATCGTTGAACAGGCCGCGGATCAGGACGCTCTGCCGGGTCAGGTCGAGCTCGGTCTGGACGTCCGGCTGCTTGGCGATGCCGCGTTTGTCGGCCTCCTGCAGGAAGATTTCGCGATTGATGAGCTCTTCACGGATCTGTTCGCGCAGTTGGGGAGAATCGGGCTGCCCTTGCTTGGTCAACAGATTGACGAATTGATCCACGCGCGACGACGGGATGGCCTTGCCGTTGACTACGGCGGCATTCTGCGCAAAAACCGGAGCGGCCACGGTCAGCGCGGCAGCCATCATCAAAACACGCTTCATGTATGGAAGTCCTTGAGTGAAGGTAGAAAGAGTCTGAGATCGGGGCGGTAGGGACCGCCCTCAAGGGGTTGGTGCGGAGTCTTCTTCTGGAGTCAGTGCCTGGATGGCCAACGCATGGATCTGCGAGGGCATCAGGTCTGCCAATCGATCATACACCAGCCTATGGCGGGCCAGCCTGTTCAGGCCCGCGAACCGGGACGACACGATGCGTAGGCGGAAATGCCCGCCTCCGGCCGCCGCGCCGGCATGGCCTGCATGCAGGTGCGATTCGTCCCGTATGTCGAGCTCGGCCGGCGCAAGCGCTTGCAGGCGCTCCCGGATGAGGTCGATGCGTGCCTGGCTCATGACCGCCCGGCTCCGGCGTCGGTTTCGCGCTTGGCAATCTCTCGGATCGGCTCTTCGGGCTGCTTGATGTGGCGTCCGAGGTAGATCGATTGCAGCACGATGAACACGAGCAGCAACCCGAAGATGCCGAAAACCTTGAAGCTGACCCAGGTCTCGGTGGGCCAGGAGTACGCGACGTAGAGGTTGAGCGCGCCAACGGCGGCGAAGAATGCCGTCCATGCAAGGTTGAGCCGGTTCCAGATGGGATCGGGCAGCTGGATCTGCTTGCCGAGCATGCTGCGCAGGAAATTGCGCTTGAGCAGCCATTGGCCGCCGGCAAGCACGACCGCGAATAGCCAGTACAGCACGGTGGGCTTCCACTTGATGAAGACCTCGTCGTGCAGGAATAGGGTCGCTCCGCCGAACACCACGATGATCGCGAGGTTGATCCAGTGCATGGGCTCGGTTTTCCTGCGCCGGACCAGCAGCCAGGCGATTTGCAGCACGCTGGCCGCCATCGCGACTCCTGTCGCCACGTAAATGTCGGCGAACTTGTAGGCAGCAAAGAAAAGCAGCAGCGGAAAAAGGTCGAAAAGTAATTTCATCGAATTGCAGTGGCGAGGGAGATTCGTTCCCGGCCGGTCCGGGTCAGGGGTTGGAGGAAGGGTCGTCGAAAGGCTCGAACTTCAACGATACCGAGTTGATGCAGTAGCGCAGCCCGGTCGGGGGCGGCCCGTCTTCGAAAACGTGCCCCAGGTGCGAGTCGCAGACGTTGCACAGGATTTCCGTGCGAACCATGCCGTGGCTGGTGTCGAGCTCTTCACGCACGTTGTCGGGGTCGATGGGCGCGAAATAGCTGGGCCAGCCGCACCCCGACTCGAATTTGGTGTCGGAGGCGAAGAGGGGGGTGCCGCAGGCGACACAGCGATAGATGCCCGGCTCGTAGTGATTCCAGTACTCGCCGGTGAAGGCGCGTTCAGTGGCTTTTTCCCGTGCGACGGCGTATTGCATCGGAGTGAGCAGGGTGCGCCATTCGGCGTCGGATTTCTTGACTTTGGGCCTGTCGGACATGGTTTACCTCATGAAGAACAGCTGACTTGAATGGAGCTCGCCCAGTCGGGCGGAAGGCGGGCGTAAGCCTCGTAGCCGGGCCGTTCGGTATAAGGGTCCCGCAGCACTGCCAGCAAGCGGTCGATTTCGCCCGGGTCGCGTTCCTTCGCCGCTCGAATGGCAAGCTCGGCCAGGTGGTTGCGCAGCACGTACAGCGGATTGACGCGATGCATGGCGGCCCTGCGCTCGGCATCGGGCCGGCCGTCGCGCCGTATCCGGTCGCGGTAGCGCGCGAGCCATGCCCGGGCCGCTTCGCGGTCGATGAAGAGGTCTTCGAATGTTTCGTTGCCTGGCGCCGGGGCGGCCGCGCCTGCATCGGCGGCGACTTCGCCCAGGCGCCGGAAGCTGAGCGTGAAATCGGCGCGGTCGTGGTGCATGATCGACCACAACCCGTTGAGCAGTTCTTCATCTCCGGGCTGCCACTGCCGGAAGCCCAGCTTGGCCGCCATCCTGCGGTGGTAGGCGTCGAGGAACGCGGGCTCGAAGCATGCGAGCGCGGCGCGCAGCGCGGCTTCGTCCTGCACTAGGGGCAGGAGCGCGCCCGCGAGCCGGTACAGGTTCCAATGCGCGACGGCCGGCTGGGCGTCCCACGCGTAGCGGCCGGCCGTATCGGAATGGTTGCATATGTGGTGCGCGTCGAAACCATCCATGAAGCCAAACGGGCCGTAGTCGAGCGTCAGGCCCAGTATGGACATGTTGTCGGTGTTCATGACGCCGTGGCAGAAGCCCACCGACTGCCAGCCGGCCATGAGTTCCGCCGTCTTGCGCGTCACGGCCGCCAAGAGGCGCAGATAGGGGCCGGCCTGCGTTTCCGCTTCGCCGGCGGGCGTGGCCCGGCATTCGGGATAGAAGCGGTCGATGACATAGTCGGCCAGCACTTGCAGTAGGTCCGGCCGCTGCCGGCTGGCCCAGTGTTCGAAGGAGCCGAACCGGACGAAGCTGGGAGACATGCGGGTGACGATGGCCGCAGTCTCTACGGTCTCGCGGATGACCGGATCGTCGGATGCGACCAGCGCAAGGGCTCGCGTGGTGGGGATGCCGAGCCCGTGCATCGCTTCGGACGCCAGGTATTCGCGCACGGACGATCGCAGGACCGCCCGGCCGTCTCCCATGCGGGAGTAGGGCGTCGTGCCCGATCCTTTGAGCTGGAGTTCCCAGTTGCCGCTGGGGCCCTGGACCTCGCCTAGGAGCAAGGCCCGCCCGTCGCCGAGCTGTCCTGCCCAGACGCCGAACTGATGGCCGCTATAGACGGCCGCGAGGGGAGTACCGCCGGGCAGGGGGCGGGTGCCCGAAAAAACGGCCAGGAATTCCGGCGTGGACAAAGCCTCGGGTGCAAGCCCGATCAGCGCGGCCGCATCCGGATTGGCATGCACCAGCCATGGGTCGCCGAGCGGCTGTGGCGACACCCGGGAATAGAACGCATCCGGCAGCGCTGCGAAAGAGTTATCGGTGCGTAGGGAGTCGAGTGTGCTGGCGAGCTTCAAAACGGTTGCCTTGGAAGGTAATCGGCATCACGCCGGCTATCGATCAAGGTTAACCTATTTGCCGTCGTTTCTCGTTTCGTTTTCCTTCTCTCCATGCTATCCGGTCAGACCGGCGCGGCGTCCAGGGAGTTCATGGTTTGGATTGGCTGATCGTTTCGCTGCTCAACGGCGTCTGTTACGGACTCTTGCTATTCATGCTATCGGCCGGGCTGACGCTGATTTTCAGCATGATGGGCGTCATCAATTTCGCGCATGCCAGCTTTTACATGCTGGGCGCCTACTTCGCATACGCCGCGGCCGGTGCGCTGGGGGCGGCACATGTCTCCCCCGGCGCGGCCTTCTGGATCGCGCTGTTCATCGCGCCGGTGCTGACCGGGGCGGCCGGCGCGGCGGTGGAACGGTTCGCCTTGCGGCGGTTGCGCCCGCGCGGGCACGTGGCAGAGTTGCTGTTCACGTTTGCGCTGGCCTATGTGATCGTGGAATTGGTCCAGTTGGCATGGGGCCGTTCCCCTGTGCCGTACCGTATTCCCGATGCGTTGGCCGAACCGATCTTTCTCCTCGGCGGTCACGCGTTTCCCAAGCATCGGCTGCTCATCGCCGCCGCGGCAGGCGCCATGCTGGCCGCGTTGTGGTGGGGCGTCAGGCACACACGCATCGGCTTGGTCATGCAGGCCGCGATCAGTCATCCGGACATGGCGCAGGCCTTGGGGCATGACGTACCTCGCATATACGTATGGGTGTTTGCCGCCGGCTGCGCGCTGGCGGGCATGGCCGGTGCCATTGGCGGCAGCATATTCGTGACCGATCCAGGCATGGCGCAAGCGTTGGGGCCCATCGTGTTCGTCATCACCGTGGTCGGCGGCCTGGGGTCGCTCACCGGCGCCTTTGTCGCCAGTCTGCTGATCGGCCTCTTGCAAACTTTCGCCGCCGGCGCGGATTGGTCGCTGGCAGACGTGGCCGCATGGCTAGGCGCGGCGCCGGCCGACGCACAGGCGTTGGCGGCGTGGCCGTTGTCGCGGATCGCGCCGGTGCTGCCCTATCTGTTGATGGTCGCCGTCCTCATCGCGCGGCCGCGGGGGCTCATGGGCGTGCGCGAAACATGATGCGAGGCCGGGTAAACCTGTGCGCCGACCGCATATGGGGGACGGCGCTGGCGGCCTTGCTGGCCTTCGCGCCGCTGCTGCTGGGCAGCCGGTTCCAGCTGGGGCTGATGTCGCAAATGTGCGCGATGGCGGTCTTTGCCCTGTCTTATAACTTGTTGCTCGGACAGACCGGCATGCTGTCCTTCGGGCACGCCGTCTATGCCGGGCTGGGCGGTTTCGCGGTCGTGCACCTGTTGCGCGCCATGGAAACCGGCGCCTTCACGCTGCCCGTGGCCATGCTGCCGCTTGCGGGCGGCCTGGCGAGCGCTGCATTCGCTGCGTTGATCGGCCATCCAACCACTCGGCGCGGCGGCACGCCGTTTGCGATGATTTCTTTGGCAATCGGCGAGCTCGTCCATGCGGCGGCGGCCATGCTGCCAGAATGGTTCGGCGGGGAAGGCGGATTGACCGCCGACCGCACCGCCGGCCCGGCTTTATTCAGAGGCATGGAGGCCGTGTTCAGCCTGGGACCGGACACGAACATCTATTACCTGACGGCATTTTGGACGGTGGCCAGCGCGATCGCGATGCGCGCCCTGGGGCGCACGCCGCTCTTGATGCTAGCCAATGCCGTGCGCGACAACCCCCAGCGGGTCGCGTTCGTCGGACAGAATCCCCATCTCGTGAGATATGGGATGCTGGTCCTGGCGGCGTTTTTTGCGGGCATCGCGGGTGCGCTCTGGGCGCTCAACTTCGAGATCGCGAGCGTAGACGGCCTGGGCATGGAACGCTCGGCCATCGTGTTGCTGGCGGTCGTCGTCGGCGGCAGCGGTTTCTTCCTGGGGCCCGTCCTCGGTGCCGTGGTTGTCACGTTGTTTTCGGTGGCATTGTCGCGCTACACGGGGGCATGGCAGCTCTATCTCGGGCTGGCGTTCGCCGCAACCGTGCTATTCGCGCCGCATGGGCTGGCAGGTGCGGTCCATGGACTGGCGCGGCGTATCGCAGGCAAGGGGGCAGCGGCCGTCGTGCGCGAATCCGGCTGGGGAGCAGTGGGAACCCTGGCGTTGGCGCTGGGGCTGTGCTGGGCCGTGGAGCTCGCCTACGCTGCCGTCCATGCCCAGGCGGAGGCTGCGTCGCCGGCTTCGCCCATGCACTGGATGCTAGACCCGTCCGCGGCGGGCGCGTGGGCCGGGGCTGCGTGCCTGTCCCTGGGCGGCGCAGCCTGCCTGGCCTACCGTCGCACGCGCTCGTCCGCCGCGCAGGGAGCGCGCGATGGCTGAGACGCTGGTGCGCGGAAAAGGCGTCGACGCGTTAGTGCTGGCGGATATCGGCAAGCGTTATGGCGACGCGTGCATTCTCGATGGCGTGAGTTTGTCCGTCGCCGCCGGTGAAGTGCATGCGCTGATCGGTCCCAACGGCGCCGGCAAGTCCACGCTGTTCAACGTCATCTCGGGGCTGACGGCACCGTCGTCCGGCACGGTACGCTTGTATGGGCGTGACACGACCGGGCTGCCGCCCCATCGCATGGCGCGCCTGGGCTTGTCCCGGAGTTTCCAGGTCGCCAATGTGTTCCCGCGCCTGTCGGTCTTCGACAATTTGCGTTGCGCCGCCATGCGCGCGTCCGGGCTTGGCTATGTCTGGTGGCGCCCACTGCGAACCGCCACGCGTCTTGCCGAGCGGGCGCACGCCGTCATGGCCCAAGTGGGGCTTGCGCAGCGGGCTGGCGTCGAGGCTGGAGCCTTGAGCTACGCCGAGCAGCGGGCGTTGGAGCTGGGCATGGTCCTGGCAGCGGATGCGCGCGTGCTGCTGCTCGATGAACCTACGGCAGGCATGAACCGCGCCGAGTCCCGGCGCATGGTGGAGTTGATACGAACCGCCTGCCGGGGCCGGACGGTGCTCATCGTGGAGCACGACATGGAAGTGGTGTTCGGTTTGTCGGACAGGATATCCGTCCTGGTGCGCGGAGAGTTGATTGCAACCGGGGCGCCGGCCGACATCCGCGAGGATGACCGGGTGCGTCGCGCCTATCTCGGCCGAAGTCTGCAGGGATGATGAGCGAAACGTTGTTGGACATCCGCAATGCCCAGGCTTGGTATGGGCGCGCCCACGTGCTGCGAGGCGTGGACCTGCGCATCGGGGCGGGGGAGATCGTCGCCGTGCTCGGGCGCAACGGCGCTGGCCGTTCGACCTTGGCGCGCGCGATCATGGGGTTGGTGCGGCGGGAGGGGACTTTCCTTTGGCGCGGGCGCGACCTCGTCACGCTGAAAACCTTTGAAATCGCGCGGCTTGGCATAGGTTACGTGCCGGAGAGCCGCGATGTGTTTCCGAACTTGAGCGTGGAGCAGAATCTGCTTCTCGGCCAGAAAGGCGCCCGGCCGGGGCGTTGGCGCAAGGAAGACGTCTACGCGCTCTTCCCCGTCCTCGCACAGCGTGCCCGGGTGCCTGCGCAGCGTTTGTCGGGCGGGGAGCAGCAGATGCTGGCGTTGGGACGCGCGCTGATGGGAGACCCGGAACTCATCGTGGTCGACGAGCCGGCCGAGGGGCTGGCACCCCAGGTGGTGTTCCAGTTGGCTGGGCTCTTTCGGGACTTGCGCGGCCGTGGCGTGGCGATGCTGTTGATCGAGCAGAAACTGGAGCTGGCGCTGGAAGTTGCCGACCGGGCCTGTGTGCTGGGCCATGGCGAGGTGGTGTTCGATGGAACGCCGGCCGACCTGCGGGCGCGGCCGGACGTGCAGCGCGAGTGGCTCGAGCCTTAGCCGCCGGCCGTTGCCCACGCGGCGGGCGAGGCGCCCAGCGGGCCGGCCGGAATACACCATGCCATGTCTGCACCGGCAATCTCGAGCGGTACTTTGACCCGGCGCGCGCGGCCCCAGGCCGTCGTCTCGGAGGGCATGGTGCAATCCTCGCGCGTTTCAGGGGCCAGTGCGTCGGCATCGTCGGGCTGCGTGCGTTGCACCAGCAGCGCGGCGGTGCGTGCTAGCGATGCGCGGGCTTCACCGCCTGTTCCGCTGCGTACCCGGTCGACCAAGCCCCGCACGACGGCCGCGGCCATCATGTAACCAGTGGCATGGTCGAGCGCCTGCACCGGCAACGGGGTCGGCTTGGATTGGCCGAGCTGCCGCATGCCGGCGTCGGCGATGCCACAGCTCATCTGCACCAGGCTGTCGAATCCCCGCCGCGTTTTCCAGGGCCCCGTCCAACCATACGCGTCGAGCGAGACGTCCACCAGCGCCGGATTGATGCGCCGCCGCTGTTCGGCATCAAAGCCTAGTGCGGGCAAGGCGTCAGGGCGATAGCCGTGCACGAGCACGTCGGCGTCCCGCAGCAATTGGCGAAACGTGCGGCGTCCTTCCGTGCTGCGCAGGTCGAGCCGTGCGCAGCGCTTGCCCACCGTCAGCTCGGGAGCAAGGGATGGTTCGTCCCATCCCGGCGGGTCGAGCCGCAACACTTCGGCGCCATAGCCGGCCAGGAAACGAGTCGCGACGGGGCCGGCGAGCACGCGCGTCATGTCGAGCACGCGCAAGCCTTCCAGCGGGCGATCGCGGGAAACCGGCCAGGAAGGTTTGTCTGCCGCCGGGGCGGCGACGCGCCAGACCAGCGGCTCGGCGGCCACGGCGACGCCTTGGGGATGCATGGACCATTCGGCCAGGCTGCGCATCTGGGCCGCGCATCCATGCTGTTCGACAACGGCGTTTTCCAGGTCTAGCGCTTTCCACTTCTTGACTGCCTCGGCCACGCTGGTTCGGTCGGGGCCGCAGTCCAGCACGCGCAGGGCGGCCGCGCGATGGTGGGGAGCGTTGGTGTGCAGGCGGATCCAGCCGTCGGCCGCCTCGTAGTCTCCCGCGATGGGATCCCAGGCCGGCGGTAGTTTCCAGCCGACCGGCCGCAAAGAAGTACCGAACCAGAACGATGCGAGGCGGCGGTCGACGCGCACGCCGGGAAACTCGCCATGGCGCAGCGCAAGCAGTTCTGCGACGGCCAATCCGGCGGCGGCAATGGACGCGGCGGCCAGGTCGGTGACGGGAAAGACGGACGGCAGGCTGCCCGTGCCGTGGAAGGCCACGTTGTCGGGCAGGGACGGCTGCCCGCCCAACGCATTCCAGATGGCGCGCAGGTAATCGAGGCAGGCCGAAGTCGCCGGGGTTCGGTCCGCCGCCATGTCACAGCACCTCGGCCGCGTAGTCGGCCAGCCTGGACCGCTCGCCCCGCTGCAGCGTGACGTGGCCAGAATGGGGCCATCCCTTGAAGCGGTCGACCACGTAGGTCAGTCCCGAACTGCTCTCGGTGAGGTAGGGCGTGTCGATTTGCGCGATGTTGCCCAGGCATACCACCTTGGTGCCCGGGCCGGCGCGAGTGATCAAGGTTTTCATCTGCTTAGGCGTGAGGTTCTGGGCCTCATCGATGATGAGGAACTTGTTGAGGAACGTGCGGCCGCGCATGAAGTTGAGCGACTTGACCTTGACCCGTGAGCGGATCAGGTCCATGGTGGCTGCGCGGCCCCAGTCGCCGCCGTGCCCGGCTTCGCCGTCTCCCATGTTGAGCACGTCCAGATTGTCTTCGAGCGCTCCCATCCACGGCAGCATTTTCTCTTCTTCCGTCCCGGGCAGGAACCCGATGTCTTCGCCTACCGGGACGGTGACGCGCGTCATGATGATCTCTGTATAGCGCTTGGTCTCGAGCACCTGCGTCAGGCCCGCTGCCAGCGCCAAGAGTGTCTTGCCCGTGCCGGCTTGGCCCAGGAGAGACACGAAATCGCAATCGGGGTTCATCAGCAGGTTGAGCGCGAAGTTCTGTTCGCGGTTGCGCGCCGTGATCCCCCAGACGTTGTTCTTGCTATGGGTGTACTCGCGCAGCGTCTGCAGCACGGCGGTCTTGCCCATGACCTCTTTGACCTGTGCATACAGCGGCATGCTGCCTTCGAGGTAGACGAACTGGTTGATCGAGAACTGCGTGCACAGCGGCCCCGTGATCCGGTAGAAGGTGCTTCCACCCTGCTGCCAGGATTCCATGCCCTTGCTGTGCTTGTCCCAGAAATCCTCCGGCAGTTCCAGCACGCCGGTGTAGAGCAGGTCGGAATCTTCCAGCACCTGGTCGTTGAAGTAGTCCTCCGCGGGCAGGCCGAGTGCGCGCGCCTTGACGCGCATGTTGATGTCTTTGGACACCAGCACCACTTCGCGTTGCGGGAAACGCTCCTGCAGGGCACGGACCACGGCCAGGATCTGGTTGTCGGCTTTGCCGGCGGGCAGCCCGGGTGGCAGCGACGAAGAAAGCAGGGTCGTCTGCAGGTACAGGCGGCCAAGCGCGTCGCGGTGCCCCAGCTTGTCGAGTGGGATGCCCGCGTCGATGTCGCCGATGTCGCTGACCAGCTGATCGAGGAAACGGCTGACCTGGCGCGCATTTCGCGCCACTTCGGACATGCCTTTCTTGTGGTTGTCGAGCTCTTCCAGCGTCATCATCGGCAGGAAGATGTCGTGCTCCTCGAACCGGAACAGCGCACTCGGATCGTGCATCAACACGTTGGTGTCCAGCACGAACAGCTTGGTGGCCTGCGAGGCCGAGGTTTTCGTCCTGCGCTTGCCGGCCGGCTTGGCCGAGCCCTTGGCGGGCGCTTCCAGCACGGCGGCCGTGGGCTGGGGCGCGCGCGCGACCGGCTCCTCGATGCTCTTGGCCTGCGGGGTCAGCAGGGCGCCGGCCTTGGACTTGGCCGATTTGCGCGCGGTCTTGGCCGGCGCGGGCTGTATGCCCGCCAAGGACGGCTGGACTGGGTGGGTTTCGGTAGAGGAGGGCAGAGGCGGCTCGGCCTCGGAACGTTTGCCGCGAGCGACGGGACGCGCTGGTTCACCCGAAGGAAAGGTCAAGATCGAAGCGGGCCGGGTGGGCATCTTGGGAAGCGGCATGAGCGCGGATCTCCTCAATAAGGGAAGCTCAACGATACTGCATCCTCGTTGCTAGCATGGTACGCCTGTCGGCGGCACGATGCGCGCGCAGGAAGAGGTGGTTCGCCTGCCCGGAGGCGGGGGTGCCGGTGGCTTCCGGGGGCGGCCGGCGCAGCGCGGAAATGGGTTCCGGCCGGTCGCCGGCGCAGGCGTGGGGGGCGGGCGGCGTTCAAGGCGGCGCAGCCGGTTACTCCTTGGCCAGGGCGCGGACCGCCTCGAGTACGGCGTCGACGTGGCCGGGGACCTTCACACCGCGCCACTCCTGGCGAAGCTTGCCTTGGGCATCGATCAGGAAGGTGCTGCGCTCGATGCCGCGCACTTGTTTGCCGTACATGTTTTTCATCTTCATGACTCCGTAGAGCTCACAAAGCTTTTCCTCGGGGTCGGCGATGAGCGGGAAGGGGAAGCCTTGCTTTTCCTTGAATTTCTGGTGCGAGGCCAGGGTGTCCCGCGAGACGCCCAGCACCTGCGCGCCAGCCGCCTGGAAATCGGCGTAGCGATCGCGGAAGTTTTGGCCTTCGGTCGTGCAGCCGGGCGTGTTGTCGCGGGGGTAGAAGTACATGACGACAATGCGTCCTTTCAGCTCTTTCAGGGAAATCTCGCCGTCGGTGCTGGGTGCGGTGAACGCGGGGGCGGCTCGTCCGATGACGGTACTCATGCACGGGGCTCCGGAAAAGATAGGGGATGCGGGGAAATGCGGACGCAAGCACGCATCGTGTCAGGCAGGAATCAATGCAGCCAACACGCGGCGGCCTTCGGCCATCAGGATGTTGTAGGTGCGGGCAGCGGCCTGCGTATCCATGATTTCGACGCCTATGCCGGCTTTCAGCAGGGGGCGCAGCAGGGCGGGCGCGAGGAATCGCTGGCGCGCGCCGGTGCCGACCAGCAGCACTTCGGGAGGCTGCGGCGCATCCGGGCGGACGACGCGGGCCATGGCTGCGCCGTCGATCTCCTCGAAACAGGAAACGGGCCAGGCGGCGACGTCGCCTTCGGGGCCGAACACCACGGCGTGCTCGAACCGGACGCGATTGATTTCGACATAGCCTTCGCCGTAGGCCGTGACGGTATTCAGCGCCGAGGCGGGGTCGGAATGCAACTTCAAAAGGTCAGCTCCGGATCAACGGGACGATAGGCCAACTATACTGCCCTCCGACGGCCGGTACGGATGTGCAGGGGCTCAGTCGGACCGGCTTGTGGATTATTATAAGAGCCCCCGTGTTTTTGTCCCCCGGCGCGCACTGGCGCGTCCCTTCGGGGGCGCTGCGCGGCGGAGCCCGCCCCGTTCGGTCCGCCGGAGTCGCCCCTTCGAGGGGAAGCGCGCGCGAGGAGGACCATCCCCCTCCCCATTAAGGATTCGATCATGTCCAGCTCCTCCCCCCGGGAGTTTTCGCGTATCAAGCGTCTTCCGCCTTACGTTTTCAACATTACGGCCGAGTTGAAAATGGCGGCGCGACGACGCGGCGAAGACATCATCGACATGTCGATGGGCAACCCGGACGGCGATACGCCCCCGCACATCGTCGAGAAGCTGGTCGAGGCAGCCAAGCGCAGCAAGACGCATGGCTATTCCGTGTCCAAGGGCATCCCGCGCCTGCGCAAGGCCATCGCAGACTGGTATGGCCGCCGCTACGGCGTCGACATCGATCCGGATTCGGAAGCCATCGTCACCATCGGCTCCAAGGAAGGGCTGGCGCACTTGATGCTCGCGACGCTCGACCGCGGCGATACCGTCTTGGTGCCCAATCCCAGCTATCCCATCCACATCTACGGTGCCGTCATCGCGGGCGCCGACATCCGCTCGGTGCGGATGACGCCGGGCGTGGATTTCTTCGCCGAGCTCGAGCGCGCGATCAAGGAATCCATACCCAAGCCGCGCATGATGATCCTCGGCTTCCCGAGCAATCCCACCGCGCAGTGCGTCGATTTGTCGTTCTTCGAGCGGGTGGTGGCGCTGGCGCGCGAGAACGATATCCTCGTGGTGCACGACCTCGCCTATGCCGACATCACCTTCGATGGCTACGTCGCGCCCTCGATCATGCAGGTGCCGGGCGCGCGCGACGTGGCGGTCGAGTTCTTCACCATGAGCAAGAGCTACAATATGGCCGGATGGCGCGTGGGGTACATGGTGGGAAACAAGGAGCTCGTGAACGCGCTCGCCCGCATCAAGAGCTATCACGACTACGGCACCTTCACGCCCATCCAGGTCGCCTCCATTGCCGCCCTCGAGGGGCCCCAGGATTGCGTCAAGGAAATCGTCGCCCAGTACCAGCGCCGCCGCGACGTGCTGGTCAAGGGCCTGCACGAGGCGGGCTGGATGGTCGAGGTCCCCAAGGCTTCGATGTACATCTGGGCCAAGATCCCCGAGCCGTATCAGTCGCTGGGTTCGCTGGAATTCTCCAAGCGCCTGCTGGCCGACGCCCATGTGGCCGTATCGCCGGGCATAGGCTTTGGCGAGTACGGCGATGACCACGTGCGCTTTGCGCTGATCGAGAACGAACAGCGCACGCGGCAAGCCATACGCGGCATCAAGGAAATGTTCCGCAAAGACGGATTGATCAAGGTGTAGCGGGGAGCAGGGGCCGCCTGGTGCGCCCCGCCCCCTGCCGGCTTCCGCGTGCGCCGCGGGATTCAACCCCGTCTTCCCCCCGGACTCGGGAGAGTCCGTTACACTGGAGGTTTGTCCCCGACGAGGCCATGACGGGCCGCAGAAGGGGAGGGCCTGACAGATGCGGTCCGGCCAGAACCGTGCGATCCACGCTGCAGAGCCCCGCGCCTGCCCGGTGCGGTTCGAGTAGCGCGTGTCGAGCATCCGCTCGATGCCGTCCGGCACGGCATCGAAACTAACCCGATCGACCAACCATCTTTGTTCGAAGAACCCGAGTTTTGCCCGAAAACAGCATGGAACCCATCCGAGTAGGCCTCCTGGGCCTGGGCGTCGTAGGCGGCGGTACGTTCAAAGTCCTCGCCCGCAACGCCGAAGAGATCGCCCGTCGCGCCGGCCGGCACATCGTCGCCACCAAAGTTTCGGCGCGCGACCTTGCCAAGGCCAAGGCCCGCGTCGGCGAAGCCGCGGAAGTCGTGGCCGACCCCTTCCAGATCGTCCGCGATCCTGAGATCGACATCGTCGTGGAGCTCATCGGCGGCGACACGCTGGCCCGGGAACTCGTCTTGGAGGCCATTGCGCATGGCAAGCACGTCGTCACGGCCAACAAAGCGCTGCTTGCCAAGCACGGCAACGAAATCTTCGCCCGGGCCAGCGAACAGGGAGTGATGGTGGCCTTCGAGGCGGCCGTGGCCGGGGGCATACCCATCATCAAAGCCATCCGTGAAGGCCTCTCCGCGAACCAGATCGAATGGGTGGCCGGCATCATCAACGGCACCACCAATTTCATCCTCAGCGAGATGCGCACGCGCGGCCAGCCGTTCTCCGAAGTGCTCGCCGAGGCGCAGCGCCTGGGCTATGCCGAGGCCGATCCCACGTTCGACGTGGAAGGCGTGGATGCCGCCCACAAGCTCACGCTCTTGTCGTCCATTGCGTTCGGCGTACCCATTCGCTTCGACAAGGCGCACGTCGAGGGCATCTCGCAGCTGGCCCAGGAAGACATCCGCTACGCCGAAGAGCTCGGCTATCGCATCAAGCTCTTGGGCATCACCAAGGCGCGTCCGGACGGGATCGAGTTGCGCGTCCACCCGACCCTGGTCGATGCCAAGCGGGTGATGGCCAATGTCGAAGGTGCGATGAACGCAGTCATGGTCAAGGGCGATGCGGTCGGCGCGACGCTCTACTACGGCCAAGGTGCCGGCGAGGAGCCTACCGCTTCGGCCGTGGTCGCCGACCTGGTGGACGTGACGCGGCTGCACACGGCCGATCCGGAGCATCGCGTACCGCACTTGGCGTTCCAGCCCGAAGCCATTACCGATAGGCCCATCCTCTCGATCGAGGACATCACGACCTCCTACTATTTGCGGCTGGCGGTGACGGATCAGCCGGGCGTGCTGGCCGACATTACGCGGATCTTGGCCGAAGCGTCGATCTCCATCGTGTCGATGATCCAGAAGCCGCGTGCGGACGCGGGCCAAGCCGACATCATTTTCCTGACCCACGAGGCGCTGGAGCGGAACGTCAACGTCGCCATCGCCCACATCGAGGCGCTGCCCACCGTGTTGTCCAAGGTCACGCGGCTGCGCATCGAGAACCTGGCATAGCAGAACCGGATACGCGGTACCTTGGGACGCCACGGCCCTGAGGGCGGCGAGCAGCATGGAAAACTGACATGAGATACCTATCGACCCGCGGCGGCATGGCGCCGCAACCGTTCACCGACGTCCTGCTGGAGGGATTGGCGCCCGACGGCGGCCTGGCCGTGCCCGAGGCCATCCCGCAGGTCTCGCCTGAACAGCTCCAGGCCTGGCGGTCGCTGCCGTATGCCGACCTGGCGTACGAGGTGCTCAAGCTGTTCATCACCGATATCCCGGGGGACGACCTGCGTGCGCTCACGCGCGCGACCTATCGGCCTGAAGTGTTTGGCGGCGAGGCCATCGCGCCGCTCAAGCCGCTCAAGGACGGCATTTCCCTGCTGGGCCTCTCCGAAGGGCCGACCCTGGCCTTCAAGGACATGGCCATGCAGTTCCTCGGCCATTTGTTCGAATACGTGTTGGCGCGACGCGGCACCACGCTCAACATCCTCGGCGCGACATCGGGCGACACCGGCTCGGCGGCCGAGTATGCGATGCGCGGCAAGAAAGGCGTGGCGGTGTTCATGCTCTCGCCCGCCGGCCGCATGAGCGCGTTCCAGCGCGCCCAGATGTACTCGCTGCAAGATGCCAACATCCACAACATCGCCGTGCGTGGGGTGTTCGACGATTGCCAGGACATCGTCAAGGCCGTCAGCGCCGACTTGACGTTCAAGACCACGCATCGCATCGGTGCGGTCAACTCCATCAACTGGGCCCGCATCGCTGCCCAGGTAGTGTACTACTTCCACGGCTGGCGCATGGCCACCGAAGGGGCGCAGGACCCGATGGCCCCGGTTTCGTTCGCGGTGCCGTCGGGCAACTTCGGCAACATCCTGGCCGGCCACGTCGCGCGCAGCATGGGACTGCCCATCCGCCGCCTAGTGCTCGCCACCAATGAGAACAACGTGTTGGAAGAGTTCTTCCGCACCGGAGTCTATCGGCCGCGCGGCTCGAGCGAGACCTACGAAACCTCCAGCCCGTCGATGGACATTTCCAAGGCCTCGAACTTCGAGCGCTTCGTCTACGATTTGCTGGGCCGGGATGCCGCGCGCGTGAAAGCGCTGTGGGACGAACTGGCGGACAAGGGTTCGTTCGACCTGTCGGCCTACAAGCCCCGGTTCGAGCAGTACGGTTTCGTGGCCGGGACCAGCACGCATGCCGATCGATTGGAGACCATCCGGCGCGTCCATGCCGAAACGGGCGTGGTCATCGACCCGCACACCGCGGACGGCGTCAAGGTGGCGCGGCCGTACGTCGAGCCGGGCGTGCCCATGCTGGTGCTGGAAACGGCGTTGCCGGTCAAGTTCTCGGCCACCATCGAAGAGGCCCTGGGCCAGCCCGCGCCGCGTCCCGCTGGCTTCGAGAATATCGAGCAGCTGCCGCAGCGCGTACAGACCGTCGATCCCGACGTGCAGACCATCAAGGATTTGATTGCCGCACACGCCGTCTGAAGGCGCAGCGGTGACAGTGCGGCGCCCCGCTCGCGTGCGCCGCGAAGGAGTCGATAGTGAAGCCTCGTGCGAATCTGCTTTCCTTGGATGAAGCGCTCGAAATACTGCTCGCGGTCGAGCCGGTGAATCGGCCGGCCGAGCAGGTCGAGCTGGTACGCGCCGTGGGCCGCATCCTGGCGGCCGACGTGACTGCTTCCATCAATGTGCCCGGCGCGGACAACTCGGCGATGGACGGCTATGCCGTCCGCACGGCCGACGCAGCGTTGTTTGCTGCAGGCGTGCCTGTATCGCAGCGCATCCCCGCGGGAGCGGTGCCGGAACCGCTGGAGCCCGGAACGGCGGCGCGCATTTTCACCGGGGCGGAGATTCCGCCGGGTGCCGATGCCGTCGTCATGCAGGAAGAAGCCGAAGTCGAGGGCGACCGCGTCATATTCACCAAACCAGTGGAGGCCGGCGCCTGGATACGCGCCAAAGGCTGCGACATCGAGGCCGGGAGCCGCATCCTGCAGGCCGGGACGCGCCTGCGCGCCCAGGACGTCGGGTTGGCCGCCTCGGTGGGCATACCGACCCTGTCGGTGCGACCGCTCCTGCGCGTCGCCACGCTGTTCACCGGTGATGAGCTCGTGACCCCGGGCGAGCCACTGCCGCCGGGCAAGATCTATAACTCCAACCGCTACCTGCTCCAGGGCATGCTGGCCTCGCTTCCGGTCGTGCATAGCGACCTCGGCGCGGTGCGGGATGATTTCGTCGCGACGCAATCCGCCTTGAAGCGGGCGGCGCAGCACCACGACCTCATTATCACCACCGGCGGGGTGTCGGTGGGCGAGGAAGACCATGTCAAGCCAGCGGTCGAATCGCTGGGCAGGCTCGACATGTGGAGCCTTTCCATCAAGCCGGGCAAGCCGCTCGCGTTCGGCCGCCTGCGCCGGGAGGATGGATCCGAGGCCATATTCATCGGCCTGCCCGGCAATCCGGTGTCGAGCTTCCTGACCTTCGGGCTGTTGGTCAAGCCGCTCTTGCTCAAGCTCGCGGGCGCGCGGGCGTGCGCCCCGGTGCGCGTACCCATGCGCGCCGACTTCGATTGGCCCAAGGCCGATCGGCGCCGCGAGTTCCTGCGGGTTCGCCGCAACGAGCAGGGCGGGCTCGACCTGTTCCCCAACCAGTTGTCCTCGGTGCTGACTTCCACGGTCTGGGGCGACGGTGTCGTCGACAACCCGGGTGGACAGACGATTCGCCGCGGCGATATGGTTCAATTCATCAGCTATGCTGATTTACTGGGCTGAGTCATGAAAGTCGACGTTCTGTTTTTCGCTTCGCTGCGCGAGGCCCTGGGTCGGGAGAAAGAAGCCGTGGAACTGCCCGACGGCGTGCGCACGGTAGGCGAGTTGCGCAAGTGGCTGGCCGAGCGGGGCGGGGCGTGGGCTACGGCGCTCGCGCCCGAGCGCGCCGTGCGTGCCGCGCGCAACCATGCCATGGTGCCGGCCGGCGAACCCTTGCAGCCGGGCGACGAAATCGCGTTTTTTCCGCCGGTCACCGGCGGTTGACGAGGCACCTATGTCGGTCAGCGTACAGACGTCCGATTTCGATGCCGGCGCGGAAATCGCCGCCATGCGGCGCGATCCTTCGGTCGGGGCCATCGTCACCTTCGTCGGCACGGTGCGCGACGTCAATGAGGGCGACCACGTCGCATCGCTGACGCTCGAGCATTATCCGGGCATGACGGAGAAGGCGCTGGCCGACATCGTCGAACAGGCCCACGGGCGCTGGTCGTTGAATGCGGTGCGTGTCATCCACCGCGTCGGGACGCTTACGGCGGGGGACCAGATCGTATTCGTCGGCGTCGCGGGCAGGCATCGAGGCGAATGCTTCGCCGCCTGCGAGTTCATCATGGACTACCTCAAGACCCAGGCGCCGTTCTGGAAGAAGGAGGCGACGGACCGGGGCGAGCGCTGGGTCGAAGCCCGAGATTCGGATGACCAGGCCGCGCAACGCTGGCAGCAGGGCTAAAACCTATCGATTGCGCCTCGTTGCCTGGGCGAGCGCGTCGGCCAGCAGGTCGGCAGCCCGCAGGCCGCTGCGCACAGCACCTTCCAACGTCGCCGGGTAACCGGTATCGGTCCAGTCCCCGCACAACGCGAGCCGCGGCCACGCGGTGGCGTTGTCTGGCCGGAAGAGGTTGGGCGTGGCCGCAAAGGTTGCGCGCTTGTCGACCAGCAGCTTCCATCCTAGCACCGTCGGCAGCCTCCGTCCGCTACGCCTGCACAGCTGTTCCCGCAGTTGTTCGATCAGGGCAGCGGCACTGGCCGCATGGTCGCGTTCCAGGAGGGGCGTTGCGGCGCTGACGACCACGGCGAGCTCGCCGCGGCCGTCCGCGCGGCCCAGCAGGGTGCCGCGGTCGAAGACCCATTGGCCGAGGTGGCCGCGTGCCGGGGCTTCCGCCAGCATGAGCATGGGGAAGTCGAGCGGGAAGGGCGCAGCCAGGCAAAGCGTCAGGGTGGCGATGGGCAGGTAGCGGAAGCTGAGCATCGCACGCCGCGCTTCGCACATCCGAGGATGGTGCGGCAGCAGTTGGGCCGCAACGCCCGGCGGCGTGGCCAGGGCGGCGACGTCGTAGCGTTCTCCGTCGACGATGACCGCATTCTCATCCACGGTGAGTTGCCGGACGGCATGCCCATAGCGCATGGCATGCCGCGCCGCAGCCGCGCGTGGCCAGAGCGACGACAGGTCGCATCGCGGGAAGAGCAAATCGCTGTGTTGGCGCGGCGCATCCAGGCTGTCGCGCAGCACGGCAGCAAACAGCCGGGCGCAAGCTTGGTCGGGCGGGGTATTGAGCGCGGCGAGGCACAGCGGGCGCCAGAGCCGCGCAACGACGGCTTGCGGCTGCCCTAGCCTGGCGACGAGCTCGGCCACGGTGGCGCCCCCGGGTGGGTACCAATGCAGCTTCTTGAGGCCGGCCACAAACCGAAGCGCCGCCCAGCGGCCCGCCGGCGTCAGTCCGCGCGCGCTTAGCAAGGCCCAGGCTGCATGGAGCGGGGAGGGCAGCCGCGGCGCCCGCAGGTCGAAGTCGCCGTCGGCCGATGGCAGCCGCAGCGGCGTGCGCAGCAGCCGTGCCTCGGGCTCCGCACCGAGTTCGCGCATCAGCGCCAAGGTCTGTTCGTAGGCGCCCAACATCAAATGTTGCCCGTTGTCCAACGGCTGCGGGAAAAGCTCGCCGGTGCGGTGCACCACGGTGCGCGCGCGGCCGCCGGCTTCACGCGAGGCCTCATAGACCGTTACGGCGAATCCCCGCCGGGACAATCGCTGCGCAGCGGCCAGCCCCGCCCAGCCTGCGCCGATGACGGCGGCGCGCGGCGCTGGGCTTACGCCTTTATCTGCCGCCACAGGGCCCGACCGCCGGTCACGTAGGTTTTCCACGCCAGCCAGAGCTTGCGCAAAGGCGTCAGGGAAATGCGCTGGTGCAGCACTTCGTAGCCTGAACGTTCGATTTCGTCCAGCAGTGCGTAGTAGATGGCGGCCATCATCAGGCCCGGCCGTTGGGCGCGACGGTCGCCTGGCGGCAGCAGGTCTAGCGCCTCGCGATATGTTTGCCGGGCGCGTGCACATTGGAAGCGCATCAGCGCCGAGAATTTTTCGGAATAGCGTCCGTTGAGGATGTCGGCCGCTTTCACGTCGAACTGCTGCAGCTCGTTCACCGGCAGGTAAATGCGGCCCTTTCGGGCGTCGTCGCCCACGTCCCGGATGATGTTGGTCAATTGGAACGCCAGGCCCAAGCGGTCTGCAAAGACCAGGGTTTGGGGGTGGGCGTAGCCAAAGATCCCCGCCGAGAGTTCTCCCACCACGCCTGCAGCCAGCCGGCAGTACCGTTGTAGGGCAGGAAAATCGAGATAGCGCGTCTGCTCGAGATCCATTTCCATGCCGTCCACGATGGCCTGCAGCCGATCGCGCGTGATGCCGCACGGAACGAGGTGGGGCGCGAGGGCACGCGTGACGGGGTGTTCGGGCCTGCCTTCGAACAGTTTGTCGATCTCGGCCCGCCACCATGCCAGCTTCAGGCGGGCTACAGAGCCTTCGCTGGTTTCGTCCACGGCATCGTCCAACTGCCGGCACAGGGCGTATAGCGCCGTAATGGCGCGGCGGCGCTCGGGGGGCAGGAACAGGAAACTGTAGTAGAAACTCGAGCCGCTTTGCGCGGCCTTCTCCTGGCAGTACTGGTCAGGGGTCATGATGGGGAAGAGGATGCGGGCAAAGCGCGCGGCATGCGCAGGGCGCGCCAGCCGAGCCTCAGCCACTCGGTTTTCGTGAGCATCGGCCGGGCCCGGAACACGTCGTAGCCGCAGGCTTCGATGCGTTCCAGGATGCGCAGCCCGCCTTGCACGACCAGCCGCAGCTCCCAACCCACGCGGCCGGGCAGGGCCCGCGCAAGCGGCGCCCCGGAGTGTAACAGCGCACGGGCGCGCTCAACCTGGAAGGCCATGAGGGCGCGCCATGCGGGCGAGCACTGGCCGTGGGCGATATCTGCTTCGGTTACCCCATGGCGCGCCAGGTCCTCCTGGGGAATATAGACCCGGCCTTTGCGCCAGTCTATGGCGACATCTTGCCAGAAGTTGGTCAATTGCAAGCCGGTGCAAATGGCGTCCGACTGGGAGAGGTTCTCCGGCGTTGCCGCCCGGTATAGGTGCAGCAGCAGTTCTCCCACAGGGTCGGCGGAACGGTGGCAATAGTCGAGTAAAGCGGCGCAGTCGGCATACCGTTTGGTGACGACGTCTTGTGAAAAAGCCGATAGCAGACGGCGAAACGGCTCCAGCGGCAGCTTGTGGCGGGCGACAGTGGCCGCCAGCGGCGCGAAGATGGGAGCGAGGTCCGCAGGCATGGCCTCCTCCGGCATCGCGCCCGGCCGGCACGTTTTGGCCTCGATCCGGTCCAGCTCCGCACCGAAGCGCGCCAATGCCGCCAGCCGTGCTTGATCCGGCGCATCGCCTTCGTCGGCAATGTCGTCCGCGGCGCGGGCGTAGCGGTAAATATCGAGCACCGCGACGCGCAAGTGCCGGGGGAGCAACAGGGAAGCGACGGGGAAGTTTTCGTAGTGGCCGGCAGACATGGTGGTGTGGGAACGGTCCGGCGCCGATGATACCGGTTCGCAGTCGCCGTCGCATGGCACATCGCATCCTGCTTTTCTCATCCGCTGGGGCTACACTTTCCTTTTGCCAATCCGGCGCCGCGCGCCGGTTTCGTTCTGCACCATGCCTCGTCCCATTTTCGCCTGCATTTCCCGATCCGCGCTTTCCCACAATCTCGAAGTCGTCCGCCGCCGCCTCGACGCCGCGCGTCCGGCCGGCGATTCGGCCAAGGTTTGGGCCGTCGTCAAGGCCAATGCCTACGGACATGGAATCGAGCGGGCAGTGGCCGGGTTCCGCGGGGCAGACGGCTTGGCCATGCTGGACCTTGCGGAAGCGGTGCGCTGCCGGGAAGCCGGCTGGCAGGGCCCGATCCTGCTGCTCGAAGGCATATTCGAAGCGTCCGACCTCGAAGTGGTGGGGCGGTACGGATTGACGCTGGCCGTCCACCATGCTGACCAGTTGGCCTGGCTCGCGCAGGCCAAGGCGCCGCGCCCCATAGACGTCTTTGCCAAGCTCAACACCGGCATGAACCGCTTGGGGTTTACGCCAGCCGCCTATGCCGGCGCCTACGCCCGGCTCGTCGAATTGCAGCGGCGGGGCGTCTTGGGGCAGGTGGGGCATATGACTCACTTTTCGACGGCCGATACGGAAGAAGGAATCGCCGCCCAGCTCGACGTGTTCCGCCGAACCACGGCCGGGCTGCCGGGCCCGGCCAGCCTGTGTAACTCGGCGGCGAGCCTGCGCTATCCAGAAGTGGCGGCTGCCTGGGCGCGTCCCGGCATCGCGCTCTACGGGGCTAGTCCGTTCGCGGATGAGAGCGCCGAATCGCTGGGCTTGAGGCCGGCGATGGCGTTGAAATCCCGCCTCATCGCCACGCAGGACCTGCGCGCCGGCGATGCCGTGGGCTACGGGGGGCGGTACCGGGCGGAGGGTGCGATGCGCATCGGCGTGGTGGCCTGCGGCTACGCCGACGGCTATCCGCGCCACGCGCCGACCGGCACGCCCATCGTCGTGGCGGGCGTGAGGACCCGCCTGCTGGGCACGGTGTCCATGGACATGCTTGCCGTGGACTTAACCCCGGTGCCGCATGCCCAGGTGGGCGCGCCCGTCACGCTGTGGGGCGACCACGGGCTATCCGTGGACGAAGTCGCGGCCGCCTCGGGCACCATCGGATACGAATTGCTGTGCGCCCTCGCGCCGCGGGTGCCAGTGCATTTCCAGGAGTGACCATGGCAAAGGCGAAAACCGTCTACGTGTGTACCGAGTGCGGCGGCACCGCGCCGAAGTGGCAAGGCAAATGCCCGCATTGCGGCGGTTGGAACACCCTGGAAGAAACGGTTGCGTCGACTGCGGGTCCTGCCGCAGGCGCGCACCGGTATGCGCCGCTTGCGGCCAGCGCGCCGGTGCGCAAGTTGGCGGACATCGAGGCCAGGGAAATGCAGCGTTTTCCCACCGGCATAGACGAATTCGATCGCGTGCTGGGAGGCGGCATGGTGGCAGGTGCCGTGGTGCTGATCGGCGGCGATCCCGGCATAGGCAAATCCACGCTGCTCCTCCAGGCGCTCGCGGCGCTGTCTTCCCATCGCAAAGTCTTGTACGTGACCGGCGAGGAGTCCGGAGACCAGGTTGCCCTGCGCGCGCGCCGCCTCGGCCTGGATACGCGGAGCGTGGATTTGCTGGCCGAGATCCGGCTAGAGGCCATCCAGGCCGCCCTGACGGAACATGCGCCGGAAGTCGCGGTGATCGATTCGATCCAGACGCTCTATTCCGAGCAGCTGACCTCTGCTCCCGGATCCGTGGCCCAGGTGCGCGAATGCGCCGCGCAGCTGACCCGCATGGCCAAGCAGACGGGCGTGACCATCGTCATGATCGGCCATGTGACCAAGGAGGGGGCCCTGGCGGGGCCTCGGGTGCTCGAGCACATCGTCGATACGGTGTTGTATTTCGAGGGCGATACGCATTCGTCGTTCCGCCTGGTGCGCGCCTTCAAGAATCGCTTCGGCGCCGTCAACGAGCTCGGCGTGTTCGCCATGACTGATCGCGGGCTGAAGGGGGTCGCGAATCCTTCGGCGCTTTTTCTATCGCAGCACCAGCAGCAGGTGCCTGGGTCGTGCGTCATGGTCACGCAAGAGGGTAGCCGCCCGCTGCTGGTGGAAATCCAGGCCTTGGTGGATACGGCCAATTCGCCCAACCCCCGCCGCCTGTCGGTCGGCCTGGAGGGCAACCGGCTCGCCATGTTGCTGGCCGTGCTGCATCGCCACGCAGGCACGGCGGCGTTCGACCAAGACGTATTCGTCAATGCCGTGGGCGGGGTCCGGATCACGGAGCCCGCGGCAGACCTGCCGGTGCTGCTGGCGATCGTCTCTTCCCTGCGCAACCGGCCACTGCCACGCGGCATGGTGGCCTTCGGCGAAGTCGGGCTGGCCGGGGAAATCCGCCCGGCCCCGCGCGGCCAGGAGCGCCTGCGCGAAGCCGCCAAGCTGGGCTTTAGCATCGCCTTGATTCCCAAGGCCAACGCGCCGCGCCAGCCCATCGAGGGCATGGAGGTCTGGGCCGTGGATCGCCTGGACGAGGCGCTCGACCGGCTGCGCGCGTAAGGGCCGGCGTCGCGCCGGAAGACGGGTGGTATAACGGGATTTCCCCTGTGCGATGTAGGGGATTGAAACCGCTCGAATCGACCTCACATCCAGAGTATCCGGGCCGACGGCCCCCACTTATTGGCGTGAAAACTATGCGAATCGACCGACTCACTACCAAGTTCCAGCAGGCGCTTGCGGATGCCCAAAGCCTCGCCGCCCGGAACGACAATCCCTACATCGAGCCCCTGCACGTGCTGGCTGCGCTGTTGTCCGATCCCGACAGCGGAGCGGCCAGCCTGCTGGCGCGGGCCGGCGTGGCCGTCAACCGGCTGACAGCCGAGGTCAACGCTGCCATCGGCCGCCTGGCCCAGGTCCAGGGCGGCGATGCGAACATCCAAGTCAGCCGCGAACTCCAGGCCTTGTTCAACAAGATCGACAAGGAGGCAGCGAACCGCGGCGACACCTACATCGCGAGCGAGCTGTTCCTGTTGGCCCTGGCCGACGACAAGGGCGAGGCGGGGCGGCTGCTGCGCGAGGCCGGCTTGCAACGCCGCGCCCTGGAGGCCGCCATCGACGCCGTGCGGGGCGGGGCGCCCGTCGATTCGCAGGAAGGCGAAAGCAATCGCGAGGCGCTGAAGAAGTACACGATAGACCTGACCGAGCGCGCCCGCCAAGGCAAGCTCGACCCGGTCATCGGCCGCGACGACGAGATCCGCCGTACCATCCAGATCCTGCAGCGCCGCACCAAGAACAACCCAGTGTTGATCGGGGAGCCCGGCGTGGGCAAGACCGCCATCGTCGAGGGCTTGGCCCAGCGCATCGTCAATGACGAGGTGCCTGAGACGCTCAAGGGCAAGCGGGTCCTGTCGCTCGACTTGGCGGGGCTGCTCGCCGGCGCCAAGTTCCGGGGCGAGTTCGAAGAGCGCCTGAAGGCGGTCCTGAAGGAGTTGGCCCAGGATGCCGGCAAGAACATCGTCTTCATTGATGAGCTGCATACCATGGTCGGCGCCGGCAAGGCCGAGGGCGCCATGGATGCGGGCAACATGCTCAAGCCCGCCCTGGCGCGGGGAGAGCTCCACTGCATAGGCGCGACCACGCTGGACGAGTACCGCAAGTACATCGAAAAGGATGCCGCGCTCGAGCGCCGCTTCCAAAAAGTGCTGGTGGACGAACCCTCGGTGGAGGCCACCATCGCCATCCTGCGCGGCTTGCAAGAGCGTTATGAGCTGCACCACGGGGTCGACATCACCGACCCGGCCATCGTGGCCGCGGCGGAGCTGTCGCATCGCTACATCACCGACCGCTTCCTGCCGGACAAGGCGATCGACCTCATCGACGAGGCGGCCGCGCGCATACGCATGGAAATCGACTCCAAGCCGGAGGTCATGGACAGGCTGGACCGCCGCATCATCCAGCTCAAGATCGAGCGCGAGGCGGTCAAGAAAGAAACCGACGAGGCCTCGCAGCGCCGGCTGCAGCTGCTCGAGGAGGAGCTGAACAAGCTCCAGCGCGAGTACAACGACTACGAGGAAATCTGGAAGGCCGAGAAGGCCGCGGTGCAGGGCGCCCAATCGATCAAGGAAGAAATCGAGAAGGTGCGCGCGGAAATGAGCGAGCTGCAGCGCAAGGGCCAGTTCGACAAACTGGCCGAGCTGCAGTACGGCAAGCTGCCTGAGCTCGAGGCGCGCCTCAAGTCGGCTGAGCGCAAGGAAAAGGCGGCGACCTCGGACGACAAGCCCAGGCTGTTGCGCACGGAAGTGGGCGCCGAGGAAATCGCCGAAGTCGTTTCGCGCGCAACAGGCATTCCGGTCTCCAAGATGCTGCAGGGCGAGCGTGCCAAGCTGCTGCACATGGAGGAAAAGCTCCACGAGCGCGTCATCGGGCAGGACGAAGCCGTGCGGCTCGTCTCCGACGCCATCCGTCGCTCGCGCGCCGGCCTGGCCGATCCGCAGCGCCCGTATGGCTCCTTCCTCTTCTTGGGGCCGACCGGCGTAGGCAAGACCGAGCTGAGCAAGGCACTCGCAAACTTCCTCTTCGACTCCGACGACCACATGGTGCGCATCGACATGAGCGAGTTCATGGAAAAGCACTCCGTGGCACGGCTGATCGGCGCGCCGCCGGGTTACGTGGGCTACGAAGAGGGTGGATACCTGACCGAAGCAGTGCGCCGCAAGCCGTATAGCGTGATCCTGCTCGACGAAGTCGAGAAAGCCCACCCGGACGTGTTCAACGTACTGTTGCAGGTGCTGGACGATGGGCGGCTGACCGATGGCCAAGGGCGAACGGTGGACTTTCGCAATACGGTCATCGTGATGACCTCCAACCTGGCCTCGCAGCAGATCCAGGCCATGGCCGGTCAACAGTACGACGTGATCAAGGCGGTCGTCTGGGACGAGATCAAGCAGCACTTCCGTCCGGAATTCCTGAACCGGATAGACGAGGTGGTGGTGTTCCACAGCCTGGACAGCAAGCACATCGAGTCTATTGCCCGGGTGCAGCTGCAGCGCCTGGCCGAGCGTCTGGCCAAGATGGACATGCGGCTCGAGGTGTCGGATGAAGCCGTCGCCCAGATCGCACGCGCCGGGTTCGATCCCGTGTTCGGCGCCCGGCCGTTGAAGCGGGCGATCCAGCAGGAGATCGAGAACCCCATCGCCAAGTTGATTCTCGAGGGCAAGTTCGGGCCCAAGGACGTGGTGCCCGTCGACTGGAGCGAAGGCAAGTTCGTCTTCACCCGCACGCTGCAATAATGCATGAGTCACCGAGCGCCGCACCGGTCCGCCGGTGCGGCGCTTCTTTTTTGCCATGGAACGATAGGAGGCGGCCTCTGTCTACTTTCGCGCTTGATCAGGTCTGGCGCCTGATCCCACACCTCATCTATTTGCGTATCGACGTCCAGCACGGGCCCGAGGAGGTGGCCCGCGAACTCGACGTCCTGTACGGAAGGATGAATACGCCCGGCGATGCCATGTACGGCATGCCGGTCGTGGGGACCGACATGCCGGGCCTGGTGCTGCGCTATCGCGAGGCGGACGGCGAGTACTACGTCTATGTAGAAGACGTGGCCATGAAGCGGCTGGCTGGTTATACGGTGTTCAACAGGCTGATCGAGGTCAGCCGGCGTGCGGACCCGTATGTCCGCGCACCGCATTCCAAGTATGCCCTGGGCTACCAGGGCAGGGGCCTGTCGACATCGATTTACGAATGGGCCCTGAATGCGGGGCTGTGCCTGTTGAGTGGTGCGCGGCAATCGGTCGGGGCCCATGCCTTGTGGCGATCGTTGGCCAGGCGCTATGAGCTGGGTTACGTCGATTTGCGCCGCAAGCGCATGACCTACCTCGGCGACCGGGTGAGCGAATCCGTGCTGAACGACCTGCACACGCGCATGTTCCTGCTGGGAAGGGGCTGGACGCGCGAGGCGTTCGCCCGCGCGACGCAAATGGCGGGGGTTGGTTGACACGCGGATTTTTTCTTTGCTATAGTTTCGGTCTCGCAACGAATTGATTGCGAGACAACGCGGGAATAGCTCAGTTGGTAGAGCGCAACCTTGCCAAGGTTGAGGTCGCGAGTTCGAGACTCGTTTCCCGCTC